>NZ_JAWJWL010000003.1:214965-349343 GCF_034721475.1 Burkholderia alba
CGCGCGGCGACCCACTACGGGCTGCGGATCGTGTATGCGCTGATCCAGGACGATCCGCACAATCGCACTCGCTTCGTGATCATCGGCAGGGAGCCGACGGCTCCGAGCGGACACGACCAGACGTCGCTGATCGTCTCGGTGAAGAACGAGCCGGGCGCGGTGTTCAAGCTGCTGGAGCCGCTGGCCCGGCACGGCGTGTCGATGACGCGCTTCGAGTCGCGGCCGGCGCGCGTCGGCACGTGGGAGTACTACTTCTACATCGACATCGAAGGGCATCGCGACGACGCGGCGGTGACGGCCGCGCTGACGGAACTCGGCAAGAAAGCCGCGTTCCTGAAGATCCTCGGCTCGTATCCGCGCGCGCGCTGACGGGCGCGTCGCACCGACCTACCGCTGTGCCAGGAGAGTCCCCATGACATCGCAATTCGGTCCTTCCTATGTGCGCGCGATCGCGCCGTACGTCGCGGGCAAGCCGATTGCCGAAGTAGCGCGCGAGTTCGGTCTCGACGAGGCGCGCATCGTGAAGCTCGCGTCGAATGAGAATCCGCTCGGCATGCCGGCGTCCGCGAAGCAGGCGATGGCTGCCGCGCTCGACGAACTGGGTCGCTATCCGGACGCGAACGCGTTCGCGCTGAAATCCGCGCTGAGCCGTCGCTATGACGTGCCCGAAGACTGGATCACGCTCGGCAACGGCAGCAACGACATTCTCGAGCTGGCCGCGCATGCGTTCGTCGAGCGGGGGCAGTCGGTCGTGTATGCGCAGTACTCGTTCGCGGTCTACGCACTCGCGACGCAGGGGCTCGGCGCGCGCGCGATCGTCGTGCCCGCGGTGCGCTACGGGCACGATCTCGACGCGATGCTTGCTGCGATCGATAGCGATACGCGCCTAGTGTTCGTCGCGAATCCGAACAACCCGACGGGCACGTTCATCGACGGTGCCGTGCTCGAGGCGTTTCTCGCGAAAGTGCCGCTCCATGTCGCGGTGGTGCTCGACGAGGCCTATACCGAATACCTGGCGGCCGAGCAACGCTACGATTCGATCGCGTGGGTACGGCGCTTTCCGAACCTGGTCGTGTCGCGCACGTTCTCGAAGGCGTTCGGGCTGGCGGGGCTGCGGATCGGATTCGCGATCGCGCAGCCTGCGCAGACCGATCTGCTGAACCGGCTGCGGCAGCCGTTCAACGTGAATTCGCTCGCGCAAGCGGCCGCGATTGCCGCGCTCGGCGACGACGCGTTTCTCGATCAGAGTGCGAAGCTCAATGCGCAGGGGTACCGCCAGCTGGTCGCGGCATTCGAGCGCCTCGGCCTCGACTATGTGCCCTCGCACGGCAATTTCGTGCTGGTGCGCGTGGGGCACGACGACGGGGCGGGCGCACGCGTGAATCTCGCGCTGCTGAAGCAGGGCGTGATCGTGCGCCCGGTGGGCAATTACGGCCTGCCGCAGTGGCTGCGCGTCACGATCGGTTTGCCGCAGGAAAACGACGCATTCGTCGCCGCGCTCGAAAACGCGCTGGCGAGCTGAATGCACCTTCGACTATGACTTCCGCGTATCGGGGCGATGCCCCGGTCCGTGTCACTCGGTGAGTGTCGTGTCAGGTTTCTCTTTCAACAAACTGGTGATTTTCGGCGTCGGGCTGATCGGCGGCTCGCTCGCGCGCGCGTTGCGCGAACGAGCGGCGCCGGACGGCGCCGGCGAAGTGATCGGCGTTGGACGTTCGGCTGCGTCGATCGATCGCGCGCGCGAGCTGGGCGTGATCGATCGTGTCGCGTCGCTTGACGATGACGCGCAACTGCGTGAAGCGCTGCGCGGCGCGGATATCGTGCTGCTCGCGGCGCCGGTCGCACAGACCGGGCCGCTGCTTGCTCGCATTGCTCCGTTGCTCGAGGCGGCCACCCTGGTCACCGACGCGGGCAGCACCAAGTCGGACGTCGTCGAGGCCGCGCGTGCCGCACTCGGCGCGCGCATCGGGCAGTTCGTGCCCGGACATCCGATTGCCGGCCGCGAAGCGAGCGGCGTCGAAGCGGCGTTGCCCGACCTGTATGTCGGACGCAATGTCGTGCTGTGCGCGCTGCCGGAAAACTCGCCCGAAGCCGTGGCCCGGATCGACGCGATGTGGCGCGCGACGGGCGCCGACGTGCGCGCGATGAGCGCCGAACAGCACGATCGCGTATTTGCGGCGATCAGCCATCTGCCGCACGTGCTGTCGTTCGCGCTCGTCGAGCAGATTCTCGGCGAAGCCGACGCCGAGCTGAAGTTTTCCTATGCCGCGGGCGGGTTCCGCGATTTCACGCGGATCGCGGCGTCGAGCCCGGAGATGTGGCGCGACGTGTGTGTCGCCAACCGCTCGGCGCTGCTCGACGAGCTCGATGCATACACGCGCGTGCTGGCCCGGCTGCGCGCGGCGATCGACGCCGGCGACGGCGCGGCGCTGGAAGCCGTGTTCGCGCGTTCCCGTGTGGCGCGCAGTGCCTGGCAGGAGCGCGGCGGCAAGGCCGCGCCCGGCCCCGTTCAGAAATAACAGGATCATGTTCATGGACTATCTCGATCTCGGCCCGTTCTCTCATGCCGCCGGTACGGTGCGCCTGCCCGGCTCGAAGAGCATCTCCAACCGCGTGCTGCTGCTCGCGGCGTTGGCGGAAGGCGAGACCACCATTACGAATCTGCTCGATTCGGACGACACCCGTGTGATGCTCGATGCGCTCGACAAGCTCGGCGTGCGGGTCGCGCGCGACGGCGGCGCCTGCGTGGTGGCCGGCACGCGCGGCGCGTTCACCGCCCGGACGGCGGATCTGTTCCTCGGCAACGCGGGTACCGCGGTGCGGCCGCTGACCGCCGCGCTCGCGGTGAATGGCGGCGACTACCGCGTGCACGGCGTGCCGCGCATGCACGAACGGCCGATCGGCGATCTCGTCGACGGGTTGCGCCAGATCGGCGCGCGGATCGATTACGAGGCGAACGAAGGCTATCCGCCGCTGCGAATCCGGCCGGGTACGATCTCGGTCGATGCGCCGATCCGCGTGCGCGGCGACGTGTCGAGCCAGTTCCTGACCGCGCTGCTGATGACGCTGCCGCTCGTGAAGGCGAGCCATGGCGCGAGCGTCGTCGAGATCGACGGCGAGCTGATCTCCAAGCCGTACATCGACATCACGATCAAGCTGATGGCGCGGTTCGGCGTCGAGGTCGAGCGAGACGGCTGGCAACGCTTCAGCGTGCCGGCCGGCACGCGCTACCGGTCGCCGGGCAGGATCATGGTCGAGGGCGATGCGTCGTCGGCGTCCTACTTCCTGGCGGCGGGTGCGCTGGGGGGCGGGCCGCTGCGCGTCGAGGGCGTCGGCCGGGCGAGCATCCAGGGCGACGTCGGCTTCGCCGGCGCACTGATGCAGATGGGCGCGAACGTATCGATGGGCGACGACTGGATCGAAGTGCGCGGTATCGGCCACGATCACGGCAAGCTCGCGCCGATCGACATGGATTTCAACTTGATCCCGGATGCCGCGATGACGATCGCCGTGGCCGCGCTGTTCGCCGACGGCACCAGCACGCTGCGCAACATCGCGAGTTGGCGCGTGAAGGAAACCGACCGGATCGCCGCGATGGCGACCGAACTGCGCAAGGTCGGCGCGACGGTCGAGGAGGGGGGCGACTACCTCGTCGTCACGCCGCCCGCCGCGCTCACGCCGAACGCGGCGATCGACACCTACGACGACCACCGGATGGCGATGTGCTTCTCGCTGGTCAGCCTGGGCGGCGTGCCGGTGCGGATCAACGATCCGAAGTGCGTCGGCAAGACCTTCCCCGATTATTTCGACCGCTTCGCGGCGCTCGCCAAGGCTTGATGCCGGTATTTGCCTGATGAAATCGACCAGACCTTTTCACCCGACCCCAGTTATTGCAATCGACGGCCCTACCGCCTCCGGAAAAGGCACGGTCGCGGCGCTGGTTGCCGCGCACCTGGGTTTCCACCTGCTCGACAGCGGCGCGCTATACCGGCTCGCGGCGTTGGCGAGCTTGCGCTACAACATCGAACCGGATCAGCCGGACGCGCTCGCGAAGCTGATCGACGACCTGCACATTACGTTCCGGGAGGGCTGCGCGCAGCTCGACGGCGTCGATGTCTCGGACGAGATCCGAGCGGAGGCGATCGGCAACCGGGCGTCGGCGATTGCAGTGCACGCGCCGGTGCGGGTCGCGCTGGTGGCCCGCCAGCGGGCGTTCCGCAAGACGCCGGGGCTGGTCGCGGACGGCCGCGACATGGGTACGGTGATCTTCCCGGACGCGGTGCTGAAGGTGTTCCTGACGGCCAGCGTCGAGGCCCGCGCGGCGAGGCGACATAAGCAATTGATGCAAAAAGGTTTTTCTGCTAATATGGAAGACTTGCTCCGGGATTTGCGTGAGCGCGACGCACGCGACAGCAATCGCACCGCCGCGCCGCTCAAGCCTGCTGCGGACGCCAAGCCCCTCGATACGTCGGGGCTCACGATCGATCAGTCGGTCGAGCAGGTGTTGCGGTGGTACCGGGAGCTGGGCCAGCCGGCCTGAAAAGACCGGTGGGCGAAGTAGGTGCTGCGCGCAACCGCGCGCAGCGTGTGTTAAACCTTTAACCCAGTATGGCATTCGTTCCAGTCCTGATTGCCGGTCATTCCGGTCGGCAAGGCGGCGCGAAACCCATGCACATTCCGATTTTTATGTCCGACCTGCAAACCTCTACCCCGAATACCGAATCTTTCGCGGCTCTGTTCGAAGAGTCGCTGACCCGCCAAGACATGCGCGCCGGCGAAGTGATTTCCGCCGAAGTCGTGCGTGTCGACCACAACTTCGTGGTCGTCAACGCGGGTCTCAAGTCCGAGGCCTACATTCCCATCGAGGAATTCCTGAACGATCAGGGCGAGGTTGAGGTTCAGTCGGGCGATTTCGTTTCCGTCGCGATCGACGCGCTGGAAAACGGCTACGGCGACACCATCCTGTCGCGCGACAAGGCGAAGCGTCTCGCTTCGTGGCTGTCGCTGGAAAAGGCGCTCGACAACAACGAACTCGTGACCGGCACGATCACGGGCAAGGTGAAGGGCGGCATGACCGTGATGGTCAACGGCATCCGCGCGTTCCTGCCGGGTTCGCTCGTCGACACGCGTCCGGTCAAGGACACGACGCCGTACGAAGGCAAGACCCTCGAATTCCGCGTGATCAAGCTCGACCGCAAGCGTAACAACGTCGTGCTGTCGCGTCGCGCAGTGATCGAAGCGACCCAGGGCGAAGAGCGCGCGAAGCTGCTCGAGACGCTGAAGGAAGGCGCGATCGTCAACGGCGTGGTGAAGAACATCACCGACTACGGCGCATTCGTGGACCTCGGCGGCATCGACGGCCTGCTGCACATCACCGACATCGCATGGCGTCGCGTGCGTCACCCGAGCGAAGTCCTGTCGGTTGGCCAGGAAGTCACCGCGAAGATCCTCAAGTTCGACCAAGAGAAGAACCGCGTCTCGCTGGGCATCAAGCAACTGGGCGACGATCCGTGGGAAGGCATTTCGCGCCGCTACCCGTCGGGCACGCGCCTGTTCGGCAAGGTCACGAACATCACCGACTACGGCGCATTCGTCGAAGTGGAATCGGGCATCGAAGGCCTGGTTCACGTGTCGGAAATGGACTGGACGAACAAGAACGTCGCACCGTCGAAGGTTGTGCAACTCGGCGACGAAGTCGAAGTCATGGTCCTGGAAATCGACGAAGACCGTCGTCGTATCAGCCTCGGCATGAAGCAGTGCAAGCCGAATCCGTGGGATGACTTCAGCCGCAACTTCAAGAAGGGCGACAAGCTGACGGGCGCGATCAAGTCGATCACCGACTTCGGCGTGTTCATCGGTCTGCCCGGCGGCATCGACGGCCTGGTCCACCTGTCGGATCTGTCGTGGAGCGAAACCGGCGAAGAAGCCGTCCGCAAGTACAAGAAGGGCGACGAAGTGGAAGCGATCGTTCTCGGCATCGACGTCGAGAAGGAACGCATTTCGCTGGGCATCAAGCAACTCGAAGGCGACCCGTTCAGCAACTACGTTGCAATGAACGACAAGGGCTCGATCGTTGACGGCGTGGTGAAGTCGGTTGACGCGAAGGGTGCCGTGGTGACGCTGACGGGCGATGTCGAAGGCTACCTGCGTGCTTCGGAAATTTCGCAAGACCGCGTGGAAGACGCTCGCAACGTGCTGAAGGAAGGCGACAAGGTCAACGCGATGGTGATCAACATCGATCGCAAGTCGCGTGGCATCAACCTGTCGATCAAGGCGAAGGATTCGGCCGAGCAGCAGGAAGCCATCCGTGGCATGCAGTCCGACACCAGCGCAGCCGCGACCGGCACGACGAACCTCGGCGCGCTGTTGAAGGCCAAGCTCGACGGCCAGAACCAGTAAGCCTCGCGAGGTCTGCTGAAGTATGACCAAATCCGAGTTGGTCGCCCAACTGGCAACGCGATTTCCGCAGCTTGTACTCAAGGATGCGGATTTCGCGGTGAAAACGATGCTCGATGCGATGTCCGACGCTCTGGCGAAGGGGCACCGCATCGAAATTCGCGGCTTCGGCAGCTTCGGTCTCAACCGCCGTCCGGCCCGCGTGGGCCGCAATCCGAAGTCGGGCGAGAAGGTGCAGGTACCCGAGAAGTACGTGCCTCATTTCAAGCCCGGCAAGGAGTTGCGTGAACGCGTCGATGGCCGCGCCGGCGAACCGTTGAAGAACGAAGACGATTCGGACGACGATCAGTAACGTCGCCGGCTGGTCCGAGCCGCACGCCAGCATGGCTGAGAGAAAGCGCCCTTGACGGGCGCTTTTTTATTGCGCGCGTCGTTCGCCTCCGCGCGTGCGGCCCGATGCGGCTCAAACCCGTTCGCGCTTCGCGAAACGCATCCTTTACAATACGGGGCACTTCGGCGCGGCGAAGGGGAGTCGCACGCGTCGCCTGGAAATCTCAGTCAAAGAGAGGGCTTTATGAAATTTATCGTCTGGTTGATCCGTGTGCTGGTGTTCGTGCTGTTGCTGGTGCTTGCGCTCGCCAATACACAAACCGCCACGCTGAATTTCCTCGCCGGGTACAACTGGCAAGCTCCGTTGATCCTGATCGGTCTCGCCTTCTTCGGCGTGGGCCTGATCGCAGGCCTGCTGTCCGCTGTGCCCGCGATATTCCGGATGCGGCTCGAAAACGGCCGCTTGAAGCGCGATCTGCGCACGGCACGCGACACGCCGGCCGTCATCGACCAACCGCCGATGCCGCCCGTCATTTAACGACCAGGAGCCGTGCGATGGCCGCGCGGCTCTTGTTTCTGCTTCGATATTTCGCATGGATCTCGATTTTTGGTGGCTGCTCGCGATACCGGTAGCCTTCGCGCTGGGCTGGATCGCCTCGCGCTACGACCTCAACAAGCTGCTGTCCGAAAACGCGAATCTGCCGCGCTCGTACTTCCGCGGCCTGAATTTCCTGTTGAACGAACAGCCCGACAAGGCGATCGACGCGTTCATCGAGGTCGCGAGGCTCGATCCGGAAACGGTCGAGTTGCACTTCGCGTTGGGCAACCTGTTTCGCCGGCGCGGCGAGACGGACCGCGCGATCCGCGTCCACCAGAATCTGCTGAGCCGCAACGACCTGCCTGTCAGCGAGCGCGACCACGCGCTGTTCGAACTGGGTCAGGATTTCCTGAAAGCCGGTCTGCTCGACCGTGCGGAAGAGAGCTTCCATATGCTGGCCGAGGGCGATTACGCGCTGGGCGCGCAGCGTGCGTTGTTGACGATCTACGAGATCGAGAAAGATTGGCGCAAGTCGATCGATACCGCGCGGCGGATCGAGACGATGGGCGGCACGACGCTCGGTACGGAGATTGCGCAGTTCCACTGCGAACTCGCGCAGGACGCGCTGCAGCGCAAGCATGCCGAAGACGCTGCCGAGCAACTGCGTTTCGCGCTGGCCGTGAATCCGCAGAACGTGCGGGCGACCATCCTGTCCGGTGACGCGGCGGCGGCGGCGGGCGATCACCCGGCGGCGATCGCGCACTGGCGCCGCGTCGAGGCCCAGAATCCCGCCTATCTGCCGCTGGTTGCGGACAAGCTGATGAAGTCCTATGTCGCCATCGACCAGGCACCGCAAGGCGCGGAATTGCTGAAGGACTATACCGACCGCTATCCGTCCAACGATTTGCTCGACGTCGCCTATCAGTACATTCTGCAACTGCGCGGCACCGACGCCGCGCACGCGCTCGCCCGCGCGCAGATGGAGAAGTCGCCGACCCTGTCGGGCATGCTGCATTTGCTCGACGCGCAGATCGCGACAGCCGACGAGCCGCGCCGCTCGGAGCTCGAAATGATGCGGGCGCTGATCAAGCAGCGCACCAAGAATCTGCCACGATATACATGTCAAAATTGCGGTTTCAGGGCACGCCTGTTCTATTGGCAGTGCCCGGGATGCAGTGGTTGGGAAACCTACGCGCCGCGGCGCGTCGAGCCGGTCGTGCCGAATTGAGCCGGATCTGACGAGCCGGCATGACGCGGCCGGACCGGAGCCGGGCGGCGCGATTAGTTAACCACCGGAACGAATCACCGGAACACTTATGAAAATCACCATCATCGGCACGGGTTACGTCGGTCTTGTCACCGGCGCGTGCCTAGCGGAAATCGGGCATGACGTGTTTTGCCTGGACGTCGATCAGCGCAAGATCGACATCCTGAACAACGGCGGCATCCCGATCCACGAGCCGGGCTTGCAGGAAATCATCACGCGTACGCGCGCGGCGGGGCGCATTACGTTTTCGACGGATGTCGAGGCAAGCGTCGCGCACGGGGACATCCAGTTCATCGCGGTCGGCACGCCGCCCGACGAGGACGGCTCCGCCGACCTGCAATACGTGCTCGAAGCCGCACGCAACATCGGCCGGCACATGACCGGCTACAAGGTGATCGTCGACAAATCGACGGTGCCGGTCGGCACCGCGCAGCGCGTGCGCGGCGTGGTCGACGAGGCCTTGTCGGCGCGGGGCCTGGCCGGCAAAGCGACGCACCGCTTCTCGGTCGTATCGAATCCCGAGTTCCTGAAGGAAGGCGCGGCGGTCGACGACTTCATGCGACCGGACCGGATCATCATCGGCGTCGACGACGACGAATCGGGCGTGTTGGCCCGCGAGAAGATGAAGAAGCTGTACGCGCCGTTCAACCGCAATCACGAGCGGACGATCTACATGGACGTGCGTTCCGCCGAGTTCGCGAAGTATGCGGCGAACGCGATGCTGGCCACCCGCATCTCCTTCATGAACGAGATGTCGAATCTCGCGGATCGTGTCGGCGCCGACATCGAGGCCGTCCGGCGCGGCATCGGCTCCGACCCCCGGATCGGCTATCACTTCCTGTATGCCGGCGTCGGCTACGGCGGTTCGTGCTTCCCGAAGGACGTGCAGGCGCTGATCCGGACCGCCAGCGAGAACGGCCATCCGCTGCGTATCCTCGAGGCGGTCGAAGCGGTGAACCATGCGCAGAAGAACGTGCTGCTGGGCAAGGTCGAACAGCGTTACGGCGCGGATCTGGCCGGCCGCAGCTTCGCCGTCTGGGGGCTCGCGTTCAAGCCGAATACCGACGACATGCGCGAGGCGCCGAGCCGGCGTCTGATCGCCGCGCTGCTGGAGCGCGGCGCGACGGTCCGCGCATACGATCCGGTCGCGCTCGACGAGGCGCAGCGCGTGTTCGCGCTCGATCTCGGCGAAACGCCCGAACTGTTGACCCGGCTGCAGTTCGTCGATTCGGCGGACGATGCCCTGGTCGGTGCGGATGCGCTGGTGGTCGTCACGGAATGGAAGGAATTCAAGAGTCCCGATTTCGCGCATCTGAAATCGGTGTTGAAGGCGCCGGTGATTTTCGACGGCCGCAATCTGTACGAACCCGATGCGATGGCCGAACTCGGCATCGACTACCACGCCATTGGACGCCCCCATGTCGAGTCCCAATCCCGCGGATAATTCCGGCGCTGCGCTCGTCGCCGACGTGCGCAGCGTATCGCGCGACCGGCTCGCGAAATCGCGGGTGCTGGTCGTCGGCGACGTGATGCTCGACCGTTACTGGTTCGGCAACGTCAATCGCATCTCGCCCGAGGCGCCGGTGCCGGTCGTCCACGTGCAGCGGCAGGAAGAACGGCTCGGCGGCGCGGCGAACGTTGCCCGCAACGCGGTGACGCTCGGCGGCCAGGCGGGTCTGCTATGCGTCGTCGGCGGCGACGAGCCGGGCGACCGGATCGTCGAACTGCTAGGCGCGAGCGGGGTACAGCCGTACCTCGAGCGCGATCGCGCGTTGCCGACCACGATCAAGCTGCGCGTGCTCGCGCAGCAGCAGCAGTTGCTGAGGGTGGATTTCGAGGCGGCGCCCACGCACGAGGTGCTGCTCGCGAGCCTCGCTCGTTTCGAGACGCTGCTCTCCTCGTACGACGTGATCCTGATGTCGGATTATGCGAAAGGGGGCCTCACGCATGTGACGACGATGATCGAGAAGGCGCGGGCGGCGGGCAAGCCGGTGCTGGTGGATCCGAAAGGCGCGGACTGGGCGCGTTATCGCGGCGCATCGCTGATCACGCCGAATCGCACGGAATTGCGCGAGGTGGTCGGCCAGTGGACGTCGGAAGACGATCTGCGTGCGCGGGTCGCGAAGCTGCGCGAGGCGCTTGCGCTCGACGCGCTGCTGCTCACGCGCTCGGAGGAGGGCATGACGCTCTTTTCCTCGTCGGGCGAGCTGCATGTGCCGGCGCTTGCACGCGAAGTGTACGATGTGTCGGGCGCGGGCGACACGGTGATCGCCACCGTCGCCGCGATGCTCGGTGCGGGCGTGCCGCTTGCCGAGGCCGTGGTGCTGGCGAATCGCGCCGCGGGCATCGTGGTCGGCAAGCTCGGGACCGCGACCGTCGACTACGACGAACTGTTTTATTGAACGGCGTGCGCCGCGCGCCGTTCGTTGCACGACTTTTTTCAGCGGGACGATCATGACTCTCATTGTCACCGGCGCAGCCGGCTTCATCGGCGCCAATCTCGTGAAGGCGCTGAACGAGCGCGGCGAGACGCGCATCATCGCCGTCGACAACCTCACGCGTGCCGACAAGTTCAAGAATCTCGTCGACTGCGAGATCGACGACTATCTCGACAAGACCGAATTCGTCGAGCGTTTCGCACGCGGCGATTTCGGCAAGGTGCGTGCGGTGTTTCACGAAGGCGCTTGCTCGGACACGATGGAAACCGACGGCCGCTACATGATGGACAACAATTTCCGCTATAGCCGGGCGGTCCTCGACACCTGTCTCGCGAACGGCACGCAGTTCCTGTATGCGTCGTCGGCGGCGACTTACGGCGGCTCGACCCGGTTCGTCGAGGAGCGCGAGGTTGAAGCGCCGCTCAACGTGTACGGCTATTCGAAGTTCCTGTTCGACCAGGTGGTCCGCCGCGTGCTGCCGAGCGCGAAGAGCCAGATTGTGGGCTTTCGCTACTTCAACGTGTATGGTCCGCGCGAAACCCACAAGGGGCGGATGGCATCGGTTGCGTTCCACAACTTCAACCAGTTTCGCGCGGAAGGCAAGGTCAAGCTGTTCGGCGAGTACAACGGTTACGGACCGGGCGAGCAGACGCGCGATTTCGTGTCGGTCGAGGACGTGGCGAAGGTGAACCTGCATTTCTTCGATCATCCGGAGCAATCGGGCATCTTCAATCTGGGCACGGGCCGCGCGCAACCGTTCAACGATATCGCGACGACCGTGGTCAACACGCTGCGCGCGCTGCGCAACGAAGCGCCGCTTACGCTGGCCGGGCAGGTGGAGCAGGGCTTGATCGAGTACGTACCGTTCCCGGACGCACTGCGCGGCAAGTATCAATGCTTCACCCAGGCGGACCAGACGAAGCTGCGCGCCGCCGGCTACGATGCCCCGTTTCTGACGGTTCAGGAAGGCGTCGACCGCTACGTGCGTTGGCTGTTCGGCCAACTGTAAGCAGTCCTGCTTCGTCGATAGACTGGGTCTCACGGTCGGCAGCCGCCGGCCGTTTTTCTTAGGGAGATCCAGATGCTCAAGAAGATATTCGCCGCGGCATTCCTGTTGGGCGCGATCGCGCAGGCGTGGGCGGCTGTCGACGTCAATGCCGCGAGCGACGACGCGTTGCGCGGCATTCGCGGCATAGGTCCGGCCAAGGCGCGCGCGATCGTCGACGAGCGGACCGCGCACGGGCCGTTCAAGGATGCGGCGGATCTGTCGAAGCGCGTCAAGGGCATGGGCGGTACGACGGTCGAGCGCCTGCAGGCCGAGGGCCTGACGATCGGTCCCGCGAAGGCTGCGCCCGCGCCGCAGAAAGCTGCCGCGAGCAACGCCAGGAAATAATCCGGGCTCCTGAGAGTCGGACTACGTCTCCTTCAGTCGTCGGGTGCGACGACGTTTTCCCGCGGCATGCGTCGCGGGCTTTTTTGCGTGATATGTTCGGCGCCGCGCCGGGCCTGTATCCCTTGATTCGATGGGGGTAGGGCACGTGCATTCCGGCACTGGATTACAATCGGTCACTTCATCGGCCTCGCCCTATTGCTACGTCCATGGCTTACAAAACTATCGAAGACACGATCGGCAATACGCCGCTCGTGCAACTGGTCCGGATACCGGACGACGACATCCGTGCGCGCAACAATGTGATTCTCGCGAAGCTGGAAGGCAACAATCCGGCCGGATCGGTAAAGGACCGCCCCGCACTGTCGATGATCAGCAAGGCCGAGGCGCGCGGCCGGATCAAGCCGGGCGATACGCTGATCGAGGCGACGAGCGGCAACACCGGCATCGCGCTCGCGATGGCGGCCGCGATCCGCGGCTACAAGATGCTGCTGATCATGCCGGAGGATCTGTCGGTCGAACGGCGCCAGAGCATGGCCGCATACGGCGCGGAAATTCTCCTCACGCCGGTCAAGGGCGGCATGGAGCTCGCGCGCGATCTCGCCGAGCAGATGCAGCGCGAAGGCAAGGGCGTGATCCTCGATCAGTTCGCGAACCCCGACAACCCGCTTGCGCATTACGAAAGCACGGGTCCGGAGATCTGGCGCGACACCGAAGGCCGCGTCACGCACTTTGTTTCTGCGATGGGCACGACGGGCACGATCATGGGCACGTCGCAGTATCTGAAGGAGCGCAAGCCGCTGATCGAGATCGTCGGGGCGCAGCCGGAGGACGGTTCGCGCATTCCGGGCATTCGCAAGTGGCCGGAAGCGTATCTGCCGAAGATCTTCGATCGTAGCCGCGTCGATCGCGTCGAGAACGTGAGCCAGGCCGCCTCCGAGGCAATGGCGCGCAAACTGGCATCGGTCGAAGGCATTTTCTGCGGCATCTCGTCGGGCGGCGCTTGCGAAGTCGCGCTGCGCGTCGCGCGCCAGGTCGAGAACGCGACGATCGTGTTCATCGTCTGCGATCGCGGCGACCGCTATCTGTCGACGGGCGTGTTTCCCGCCTGAGTTTCGCGGCCCCCGGGCGAGCGTCGCCGCCAAAGAAAAAGCGCCGTCATGCGGCGCTTTTTTCGTGGGGCGCAGCGGCTTACTGCGGTTGAGGCTCGACGGGCGGCTGCGCTTGAGGCTGCGGCACGGCAGCAGGTGCGGCGGTCAGCGCACCGCTGGCCTGCATCTGTTCCTTCACACGCTCGCCCAATTGATATACCGCGAGCGCGTAGAAGAAGCTGCGGTTGTAGCGGGTCAGCACGTAGAAATTCTTCAGCCCGAGCTTGTACTCGGTCGTGCGGCCGGGCGTCGGCAGATCGACGACCGTGACCGGCGTGCCGGCTTCGGCGGCAACGCTCACTGCCGGCTCGTCGAGCACGAGCCCGGCCCGCAGCAACTGCGACAGCGCCCAGTGCGGTTCGGGCAGCCCGTCGGCGGCGGCTTGCGCGACCCCCTGGCTGCCGGTATCGGGGGCAATGTTCCAGACCACCGGACGGTCGGTTTCCCAGCCGTGCTGCTTCAGGTAGTTCGCGACGCTGCCGATGGCGTCGGCGGTGCTTGCTCGCAGGTCGATGTGGCCGTTGCCGTCATAGTCGACCGCGTACTCTCGAATGCTGCTCGGCAGGAACTGAGGAATGCCGACGGCACCCGTGTACGAACCGAGCACGCTGGTCGGTTCGATCCGGCTGTCGCGGGTCCATACGAGGAAATCTTCGAGGTTCTTGCGGAACGTCGCCTGGCGCGCGTCGCGATTCGCCGTGTTCGGATAGTCGAAGGCAAGCGTCGTCAGCGCGTCGAGCGTGCGGAAGTTGCCCATGTAGCGGCCGTAGATCGTCTCGACGCCGATGATCCCGACGATGACCTCGGGCGGCACGCCGAACTGTTCGGACGCGCGCTGCAGCGTCGCCTGGTTCGCACGCCAGAATTTCACGCCGGCATTGATGCGGACGGTATCGAGGAAGCGCGACTGATAGACCCTCCAGTTCTTGATCGACGGAGACGGCGCGGGCGTAACGAGCTTGACTGCGGTCGCGGAATAGCTCGTGCGGGCGAACAGCGCGCGCAGCGCGGCGGGATCGAAGTTGTAGCGCGCGGTCATGTCGCTGATGAACGCGTCGATTTGCGGGTTGTTCGCGTAGCGCTGCGGGACGATCTCTTCTTCGAAGGTCTGCCCTTGCGGCACGGGCTGTTGCGGCTGGGCCTGCGCGACGGCAACGGGCGCGGCCGGCGGCGTTTGCGCGGATGCGGTGGCGGCGAGCAGCGCCGCGGCGAGCGACAGGGCGACGAGCGGCAGGCGAGGACGAACGGCGGACGATGCGGGTGCGGCAGACGGGTTGAAATTCATGGCGAACCGGGGCAGACAGCGCAAATGAGTTCGGGCCAGTATAACCGACGCATCTGTCGCGACGACCCGGCATATGGCTGCGATGTGGTAAGTTAGCGGCGAATTTCGCGCAAGACGATCGTGTAGACATCCTTGATGGAGACCTGCGGCACGCACCACGCCGTGTCGCGGCAGACGCTTATGGCAACCGCCTTTTACACCCACCCCGACTGCCTTCTGCATGAGATGGGCGCGTGGCATCCCGAGTGTCCGGCGCGGCTGTCGGCGATCCAGGATCAACTGATCTCGAGCCGCATCGACGACCTGATCGCGCACGAAGCCGCGCCGTTCGCGAGCGAAGCGGCGCTGGCCCTCGTCCATACGCAGGCGCACATCGACTACATCAAGAGCCGTGCGCCCGAGACGGGTTATGCGGAGCTCGACCCCGACACGTCGATGAACCCCCACACCTGGCGCGCGGCGCTGCGCGCGGCGGGCGCGGCGGTCGAGGCGACCGACGCGGTGATCGAAGGCCGCTACGACAACGCGTTCTGCAGCGTCCGGCCGCCGGGCCATCATGCGGAGCCCGCGCGCGCGATGGGGTTCTGCTTTTTCAACAACGTCGCGATTGCCGCGCGGCACGCGCTGGAGAGACACGGGCTCGAGCGCGTCGCGATCGTCGATTTCGACGTACACCACGGCAACGGCACCGAAGCCGCGTTCGCGAACGACGAGCGCGTGCTGATGTGCAGCTTCTTCCAGCATCCGCTGTATCCGTTTTCGGGCGCGGAGCATCAGGCGCCCAACATGGTCAACCTGCCGATGCCCGCGCGCACCGGCGGCATGGCGGTGCGCGAGGCGGTCGACATGCTGTGGCTGCCGAGGCTCGAGGCGTTCCGACCGCAGATGCTGTTCGTGTCGGCGGGCTTCGATGCGCATCGCGAGGACGACATCGGCAACATGGGGCTCGTCGAGGCCGACTACGAGTGGCTGACCGAGCAGATCTGCGCGATCGCGCGACGTCATGCGCAAGGCCGGATCGTCAGCTGTCTCGAAGGCGGCTACAATCTGTCCGCGCTCGGCCGCAGCGTGGTGGCCCATCTGCGTGTGCTGGCCGGGCTCTGAGCGGCGGCCCGCATATCTTCCTCGATGGTTCAGGCAGCGCGTGCGGCGCGCCGCCGTGCCGCACGCGTATCACGCACGGGCAGGGATGCGCGCCGTCATCCAGTCGATCAGCGCACCGATCACGCGTTCGCGTTCGAGGTCGGCCATCGTTTCGTGAAAGCCTCCTTCGTATAGCGTGAGCGTCCGGTCCGGCGAGCCGGCTTCGGCGCCGAAGCTGCGGCTGCCGTTCGGCTCGGTGAGCTTGTCCTCGGTGCCGTGGTAGACGAGCAGCGGCACGCGCAGGGTGCCGCGGCCGCGTTCGATCCGCTCCATCGCCGCCAGGATCTCGGCGCCGGTCCGCGCCGGGACGGCGCCGTGATGCACCAGCGGATCGGCACGGTTCGCGTCCACCACGCGCTGATCGCGCGACAGCAGCGCGGCATCGATCTTCAGCGCGGGAAAGCGCGGCCACACGCGGCTGACGAACCGGCTGAGCGAGAGCATCCAGCGCGGCACGTCGCGCCCCGGCGCCAGCGCGGGACTGGACAGGATCAGTCCGGCAAAGGTGCGGCCGCGGGCGGCGGCCCGCTCGATCGCGTAGAGCGCGGCGATCGCGCCGCCCATGCTGTGGCCCATCAGGAACAGCGGCGCGTCGTCGCGCGCGGCGCTGGCGACGAGCGCATCGGCATCCTGAAGATAGTGGTCGAACTGGTCGACCCAGACCCGTTCGCCCGGCGAGCGGCCATGTCCGCGCAGATCCATCGACACCACTTCGATGCCGGCCGCATTGAGCCGCTCGGCCAGCGCCTGATAGCGCCCGGCGTGCTCGGCGAGGCCATGCACCAGCGCGACCGTCGCGCGCGGCGGCGCGAGCGGGGCGGCGGCCGGCCAGCGGTATGACACCAGTTCCACGCCGTCCGCGGTGCGCAGCTTGCCGAACCGGGGGCCGGGGTTCGCGTCGGCGGAGGGCGGCGTATGGGCCGGCGTGGATCGCGCATCGTTCATCGCAGAGGTCTCCCGTTCGTATTTTTGTCGATCCGGACGATCATAGTCGCCGCGCCGGCCGAGGCGTGCCTGTGCGCTCCTCTAATTTCGTCTGGTTATGAAAAGATCGAAATCGATTATTAAGAAGCATGAGGGGATTGCGGTAAAATCCCCGGTTATTCCAAGATACGACGGCGGCCGACTGGTGGAGCCCGGGATGTTCGCTCCGCAGCCATCCGCCGTTTTGTTTACATGATCGAAATTCGCAATCTTTCGCAGCGGTTCGCCGGGCCTCAGGGCTGGATCGAGGCGTTGCACAACGTCAGCCTGACGATTCCCCAGGGCGAGGTGTTCGGCATCATCGGCCGCAGCGGCGCGGGCAAGAGCACGCTCGTGCGCACCATCAATCTGCTTACGCGGCCGTCCGAGGGCAACGTGATCGTCGGCGGCCGCGACCTGACGCTGATGTCGGCGGGCGACCTGCGCGCCGCGCGTCGCGATATCGGCATGATTTTCCAGCACTTCAACCTGCTGTCGTCGCGCACGGTGTTCGAGAACGTCGCGCTGCCGCTCGAACTCGCGGGCGTGAAGCGTGCCGAGATCGAGGCGACGGTGCTGCCGCTGCTCGATCTGGTCGGGCTGTCCGCGCAGAAGGACCGCTACCCGGCGCAGATCAGCGGCGGCCAGAAGCAGCGGGTTGGTATCGCGCGCGCGCTGGCGAGCAAGCCGAAGGTACTGCTGTCCGACGAGGCCACGTCGGCGCTCGACCCGGAAACCACTCGCGCGATTCTCGATCTGCTCAAGCGGATCAACCGCGAGCTCGGTCTCACGATCGTGCTGATCACGCACCAGATGGAGGTCATCAAGCAGGTCTGCGATCGGGTCGCGGTGCTCGACGCGGGGCGCGTGGTCGAGGAAGGCAAGGTGATCGACGTATTCCTGCAGCCGCGTCACGAGGTCACGCGCGCGCTGATCGGCGACGTGATCGCGCAGGAACTGCCGCCCGCGCTGAAGGCGCGCGTCGCCGAACGCCTGAAGACGGGCAACGGCCATCTGCTGCGTCTCGCGTTCACGGGGTCCGGCGTCGATCAGCCGATTCTGTCCGAGACGATTCGCCGCTACGAACTGGATTTCAACATCCTGCACGGCCAGATCGACGAGATCCAGGGGCAGGCATTCGGTTCGCTCGCGGTGCTCGCGGGCGGCGAGCCGGGCAAGGTGGGGCAGGCGCTCGCGTATCTGCGCGAGCAGGGTGTGGTGGTCGAGGAGCTTTCGTATGTTGAGTGAGATGTTCGATATGTTCGTGCAGTCGTTCTGGGAGACGCTGATCATGGTCGGCATTTCCGGAGCGGTCGGCGCGCTGGTCGGCCTGCCGCTCGGCGTGCTGCTGTATCTGACCGATCGCCAGGGCGTGCTGCAGAACCTCGCGGTGAACCGCGTGCTGGGCGGCATCGTCAACGCGGTGCGCTCGACGCCGTTCATCATCCTGCTGGTCGCGGTCATTCCGTTCACCCGCCTCGTCACCGGATCGTCGATCGGCACGGCCGCCGCCGTGGTGCCGCTCACCCTCGCCGCGGCGCCGTTCATCGCGCGGCTCGCCGAGACGGCGCTGCGCGAAGTCGACCGCGGCCTCATCGAGGCCGCGCAGGCGATGGGCGCGACGACCCGCCAGATCGTCTTCAAGGTGCTGTTGCCCGAATCGTTGCCCGGCATCGTAGCCGGGCTGACGATCACGTTCGTGTCCCTGGTCGGCTATTCGGCGATGGCGGGGGCGATCGGCGGCGGCGGACTGGGCGATCTCGGGATTCGCTACGGCTACCAGCGCTATCTGCCCGAAGTGATGTGGACGGTCGTGGCGATCCTCATCGTGTTCGTGCAGATCGTCCAGTCGTTCGGCGACTGGCTGGTGCGGCGCCTGAGCCATAAATAAGCGGCCCGGGCCGCGGCAATCCAGCAACAGAAACAGACCAACCAGGGGTTCGGACATGCAACGACGCTTCATCCTCAAGCTCGCGGCCGTACTCGGCGCCGCGCTGTGCGTCACCGCCGCCGGCGCGCAGGCGCAGACCATCAAGGTCGGCGTGACGGGCGGGCCGCATGCGCAGGTGATGGAGGTGGTCAGGAAAGTTGCGGCGAAGAGCGGGCTCGACATCCGGATCGTCGAGTTTTCCGACTACGTGCAACCGAACGCCGCGCTCGCCGCGGGCGATCTCGACGCGAACAGCTATCAGCATTATCCGTACCTCGAGGCGCAGGTGAAGGATCGCGGCTACAAGCTGATCCGGATCGCGGACACCGTCACGTTCCCGATGGGGATCTACTCGAAGAAGCTGAAGTCGCTCTCCGAACTTCAGCCGGGCGCTCGCATCGCGATCCCGAACGATCCGACCAACGGCGGACGTGCGCTGTTGCTGCTGCAGAAACAGGGCCTCCTGACGCTGCGCGCCGGAACGGGGCTGAAGGCGACCCGCTTCGACATCGCCGACAACCCGAGGAAACTGAAGATCGTCGAACTCGACGCCGCGCAGATTCCTCGTTCGCTCGGCGATGTCGATGCCGCCGCGATCAACACCAATTACGCGATGGAAGCGGGCTTGAAGCCGAAACAGGACGCGATCGCAATCGAGGGCCCGAACGGTCCCTATGCGAACATCCTCGCGATCCGCGCGGCGGACAAGGAGCGGCCGTGGGTCGCGAAGCTCGTCGCGGCCTACCATTCGCCGGAAGTAAAGCAGTTCATCGAAGGCAAGTTCGGCGGCGCGGTCATCGCCGCCTGGTAAGACCGGATGGATCGCGCCGGCGATTAGAGGCGTGGGTCGAGAACCCGGGCTTTGCGTCCGGGTTTTTTCTCATTTAAAATAGAACGATCGTTCGCTATTTCCGGCGTGCCGCAGAGGAGCGCTATCCTCGATAGCCGCAAACAATGGCCCGCGTGGACGCCGTGCAGGCGAGCCTCGCTATAAAATGGCCGCTGGTCGTATTCGTAACTTTGGAGCGTGTGCATGAAAATCCTGGTGCCAGTGAAAAGAGTGGTCGATTACAACGTGAAGGTCCGGGTGAAATCGGACGGCACGGGCGTCGATATCGCGAACGTGAAGATGTCGATGAACCCGTTCGACGAAATCGCGGTGGAAGAGGCGGTGCGCCTGAAGGAAGCGGGCGTCGCAACCGAAGTGATCGCCGTGTCGGTCGGTGTCGCGCAGGCGCAGGAAACGCTGCGCACCGCGCTCGCGATCGGCGCGGACCGCGCGATCCTGGTCGAGGCGGCCGACGAAGTGCAGCCGCTCGGCGTCGCGAAGATCCTGAAGGCGCTGGTCGACAAGGAGCAGCCGCAACTGGTGATCCTCGGCAAGCAGGCGATCGACGACGACTCGAACCAGACCGGTCAGATGCTCGCCGCGCTCGCGAATCTGCCGCAGGCGACGTTCGCATCGAAAGTGACGGTCGCTGACGGCAAGGCCACCGTGGCGCGCGAAGTGGACGGCGGCGCGGAAACCCTGTCGCTGACGCTGCCGGCCGTGGTCACGACGGACCTGCGCCTGAACGAGCCGCGTTACGTGACGCTGCCGAACATCATGAAGGCGAAGAAGAAGCCGCTCGAGACGATCAAGCCGGAAGACCTGGGCGTCGACGTCGCGCCGCGTCTGAAGACGCTGAAGGTGGTCGAGCCCGCGAAGCGCGCGGCCGGCGTGAAGGTGCCGGACGTGAAGACGCTGGTCGAGAAACTGAAGACCGAAGCCAAGGTGCTGTAAGGGAGCGCAACGAAATGACGATTCTGGTAATTGCCGAACACGACAACGCATCGATCAAGGCGGCGACGCTGAACACGGTGGCGGCCGCGCAGAAGATCGGCGGCGACATCCACGTGCTGGTCGCGGGCCACAACGCGCAAGGCGCGGCGGACGCGGCCGCGAAGATCGCGGGGGTCTCGAAGGTGCTGCTGGCCGATGCGCCGCAACTCGCGGAAGGTCTCGCGGAGAACGTCGAAGCCACCGCGCTGAATGTCGCGAAGGACTATTCGCACATCCTGGCGCCGGCTACCGCCTACGGCAAGAACATTGCGCCGCGTCTCGCGGCGAAGCTCGACGTCGCGCAGATCAGCGACATCACGGCGGTCGATTCGGCCGACACGTTCGAGCGGCCGATCTACGCGGGCAACGCGATCGCGACGGTGCAGTCCGTCGATCCGATCAAGGTGATCACGGTGCGCGCGACGGGCTTCGACCCGGTGGCGGCCGAAGGCGGCAGCGCGGCGGTCGAGAAGATCGATGCGGCGGCCGATCAGGGCATCTCGCAATTCGTGAGCCGCGAGGTCACGAAGCTCGACCGTCCGGAGCTGACGTCGGCGAGCATCATCGTGTCGGGCGGCCGCGGGCTGGGCAGCGGCGAGAACTACACGAAGGTGTTGGAGCCGCTGGCCGACAAGTTGCAGGCGGCCCTGGGCGCATCGCGCGCGGCGGTCGACGCGGGCTACGTGCCGAACGACTACCAAGTGGGGCAGACCGGCAAGATCGTCGCGCCGCAACTGTACATCGCAGTCGGTATTTCGGGGGCGATCCAGCATCTGGCCGGGATGAAGGATTCGAAGGTGATCGTCGCGATCAACAAGGATCCGGAAGCGCCGATCTTCAGCGTGGCCGACTACGGCCTCGTCGGCGATCTGTTCACGCTCGTGCCGGAACTCGTGAGCGAACTGGGCTGACGCGCGGCTCGCGCTGCGTCCGACGCACGCAGGTTCAGGCATGAAACGAAGGGGCGCGACGAGCGCCCCTTTTTTACACGATAAGCAAACAGGAGAGGAGCACAACATGAGCTATAGCGCACCCGTCAAGGACATGCTGTTCGTGATGAAGGAACTGGCCGGCATCGACGCCGTCGCGACGCTGCCCGGTTTCGAGGACGCCGGCCTCGACACGGCGCAAGCCGTGCTCGACGAATCGGCGAAGTTCTGCGGCGAGGTGCTCGCGCCGCTCAATGAGGCAGGAGACCGGAACCCGAGCAGTTGGAAGGACGGCGCAGTCACTGCGACGCCGGGTTTCAAGGAGGCCTTCCGCCAGTTTGTCGAAGGCGGTTGGCAAGGGTTGCAGCATCCCGTCGAATACGACGGCCAGGGCCTGCCGAAACTGATCGCGACGCCCTGCATCGAGATGCTGAACGCGGCGAACCTCTCGTTCGCGCTGTGTCCGCTGCTGACCGACGGCGCGATCGAGGCGCTGTTGACCGCGGGCACCGACGAGCAGAAGAGCCGCTACGTGCCGAAGCTGATCTCCGGCGAATGGACCGGTACGATGAACCTGACCGAGCCGCAAGCCGGGTCGGATCTCGCGCAGGTTCGTTCGCGCGCGGAGCCGCAGGCCGACGGTTCGTTCAAGGTGTTCGGCACGAAGATCTTCATCACCTGGGGCGAGCACGATCTGGCGGACAACATTGTCCACCTGGTGCTTGCGCGCACGCCGAGCGCGCCGGAAGGCGTGAAGGGTATCTCGCTGTTCGTCGTGCCGAAGTTCCTCGTGAACGACGACGGCAGCCTCGGTGCGCGCAACGACGTGCATTGCGTATCGATCGAGCACAAGCTGGGCATCAAGGCGAGCCCGACCGCGGTGCTGCAGTACGGCGACCATGGCGGCGCGGTCGGCTATCTGATCGGCGAGGAGAATCGTGGCCTCGAATACATGTTCATCATGATGAACGCCGCGCGCTTCGGCGTCGGCATGCAGGGAATCGGGGTCGCGGACCGCGCGTACCAGAAGGCCGCGGCGTTTGCGAAGGAGCGCGTGCAGAGCCGCCCGGTCGACGGTTCGGCCAAGCAGTCGGTGACGATCGTCCACCATCCGGACGTGCGGCGCATGCTCGGAACGATGCGCGCGCTCACGGAGGGCGCGCGGGCGCTGTCGTATGTCGCCGCCGCGCATAGCGATCACGCACACCGTCACGCCGACGCGGACGCGCGCGCGAAGCATCAGGCGATCTACGAATACCTGGTGCCGGTCGTGAAGGGCTGGAGCACGGAGATGGTCAACGAGGTCGCGAGCCTCGGCGTGCAGGTGCACGGCGGAATGGGTTTCATCGAGGAAACGGGCGCGGCTCAGTATTACCGCGACGCGCGGATTCTGTCGATCTACGAAGGCACGACCGCGATCCAGGCAAACGACCTGGTGGGCCGCAAGACGGTGCGCGACGGCGGTGCGGTCGCGAAGGCGCTGATCGCCGATGTTCTGCAGACGGTCGATGCGCTCGGCGGGCACGACGGTGCGGCGTTCGCCTCGATGAAGATCCAGCTCGAGAAGGGCGCGCGCTCGTTGGCGGCGGTCGTGGATTTCGTCGTTGCGAATACGAAGGGCGATCCGAACGCGGTGTTCGCGGGCAGCGTGCCGTACCTGAAGCTTGCGGGCGTCGTGCTGTGCGGCTGGCAGATGGCCCGCGCGCTGCTTGCGGCGCAGAAGAACCGTGCCGACGATCCGAAGTTCCACGACGCGAAGATCGCGATCGCGCAGTTCTATGCGGAACACGTGCTGGTGCTGGCCGGCGCATTGGAGTCGTCAGTCGTCTCGGCGAAGGGCGGCGCGAGTGTGCTCGCGTTGACGGAAGATCAGTTCTGAACGATGCGGCATTGCCGTATCCGAAATGAAAAACGGCGCCCTTTTGGGCGCCGTTTTTGTCTGGATGATGCGTGGGCGGCCGCGATCTCAGGCGTACGCCGGGCGGTGCGTGCCGCCGGTTTCGCGCAGATAGCGGTGCACCGACAGGTCGTCCGCCTGGATGGCGGGCTTCTTGCCCGACATCAGGTCGGCAAGCAATTGGCCCGAGCCGCACGACATCGTCCATCCGAGCGTGCCGTGACCGGTATTCAGAAACAGGTTCGACACCGGCGTGCGGCCGACCACCGGCGTGCCGTCCGGCGTCATCGGGCGCAGGCCCGTCCAGAACGTTGCTCGCGACGTGTCGCCGCCCCCCGGGAACAGGTCGTTGACACACATTTCGAGCGTTTCTCGACGGGCTTCGCGCAAGCGCCTGTCGAAGCCGACGATCTCCGCCATGCCGCCCACGCGAATCCGCCGGTCGAAGCGGGTGATGGCGATCTTGTAGGTCTCGTCGAGCACGGTCGAGATCGGCGCGGCTGCTTCGTCGACGATCGGCGCGGTGATCGAGTAGCCCTTGAGCGGATACACGGGGATCTTCACGAGACTCGACACGAGGTGAGTCGAATACGAGCCGAGTGCGACCACGTAGGCGTCGCCGCGCACCATTTCGCTGCCGCACTGTACGCCGGCGATCTTGCCGCCCGCGATCGCGAGCGCATCGATCGGCGTGTTGTAGCGGAACTTCACGCCGAGCCCTTCGGCAAGCGCGGCGAGGCGCGTCGTGAACAACTGGCAGTCGCCGGTTTCGTCACCCGGCAGGCGCAGGCCGCCCGTCAGCTTGTGCGAGACCGCGGCGAGCGCCGGTTCGGCGTTCGCGAGTTCGGCGGGAGACAGCAGCTCGAACGGCACGTTCGCTTCCTTCAGCACGGCGATATCCTTCGCGGCCCCGTCGAGCTGCTGCTGGGTGCGAAACACCTGCAGCGTGCCGCCCGTGCGGCCTTCGTACTGGATGCCGGTGTCGGCCCGCAGCGCCTGCAGGCATTCGCGGCTGTACTCGGCAAGCCGGACCATGCGGCCCTTGTTCACCGCGTAGCGCGCTTCCGTACAGTTGCGCAGCATCTGCCACATCCACTGCAACTGGAAGCGGGTGCCGTCGAGGCGAATCGCGAGCGGCGCATGCTTTTCGAACATCCACTTGACGGCCTTCAGCGGCACGCCGGGCGCGGCCCACGGCGCGGCATAGCCGGGCGAGATCTGGCCGGCGTTCGCAAAACTGGTTTCGAGGGCGGGGCCGCTTTCGCGGTCGATCACGGTGACTTCATGGCCGGCACGCGCCAAGTAATAGGCGCTCGCCACGCCGACCACACCGCTGCCTAAAATGACCACTCGCATAGCTGCTCCACAAAGTGACGCCGGGCGGGCGGCGTGCGCTTCAGGGGTGCGCGCCGATTTCCATCCGACCTAGTTTTTCGCGCTATGGTATTGTCGAAACAGTAGGTTTTGTTATTGTATTTTTTTGATTTTCAGTAGAAACCCGATGAGAACTCAACGCCAACCGGTACGTGCGCTCGACAAGCTCGATCGGCGCATCCTGAAACTGCTGCAGGACGACGGGCGCATGGCAATGAAAGATCTGGCCGAGCAGGTCGGCCTGACGGTCACGCCGTGCATCGAACGGGTCCGCCGGATGGAGCGCGACGGCGTGATTACCGGCTATCACGCGCGGGTCGATCCGGCCCAACTGGGCGCGGCGCTGCTGGTATTCGTCGAGATCACGCTCGACCACAAGAACGGCAGCATGTTCGAGCAGTTTCGCCGCGAGGTGATGAAGATCGACGAAGTGCTCGAGTGCCATCTCGTGTCGGGCGATTTCGACTACCTGATCAAGGCGCGGATCGGCGAAATGGCCGATTACCGGAAGCTGCTCGGCGACATCCTGCTGCAACTGCCCGGCGCGGTGCAGTCGAAGAGCTATGTGGTGATGGAGGAGATCAAGGAGACGCTGACGATCTCGGTCGACGAGTAACGCGGCCCGAGCTTGGCACAACACCGCCAATACTGTATTTTTGTACAGTATTGGCGGTGTTTGTTTTTGCGGCGGCGGCCGCGTTCCAGGTGCGTGATGAGCGATCGATCCGATGTCGAATATCCGGTTGCGCCGCCCGAACCCCGCAAGGGGCGCGGCGCGGTCGGCAATCTGCAGGGGCGCTACGAGGTGGCGCAGCGCGAGGCTGTCGACGACGGCTGGGTGCACTATGCGGAAGAGGGCGATGTGCCTGCGGCTCTGCGCACGAAGGTGTTCGAGGAGCGCGCGAAGAGCATTCTCACGCGCAACGCGTCCCCCGATATTCCGTTCAACGTCTCGCTGAACCCGTATCGCGGCTGCGAGCACGGGTGCATCTACTGTTTTGCGCGTCCCACGCACAGCTACCTCGGCCTGTCGCCGGGGCTGGATTTCGAAAGCCGCATCTATGCGAAGGTGAACGCGGCGGAGTTGCTCGAGCGCGAGCTCGGCAAAAAGCACTACGTGCCGGAGCCGATCGCGCTCGGCGTGAGCACCGACGCGTATCAACCGGTCGAGCGCGATTTGCAGATCACGAGGCAGGTGATTCAGGTGATGCACGACCGCGGCCAACCGTTCGCGGCCATCACGAAATCGTCGCTGATCGAGCGCGATCTCGATCTGCTCGCGCCGATGGCGGCGCGCGGCCAGGTGATGGCGGCCGTTACGATCACCACGCTCGACGCCGATCTGGCACGCACGCTCGAGCCCCGGGCCGCCACGCCGTCGCGTCGCCTGAGGACGATCCGCGCGCTGCGCGACGCCGGCGTGCCCGTCGGCGTCAGTGTGGCGCCCGTCATTCCGTTCGTCACCGAGCCCGATCTGGAGCGGGTGCTCGAGGCGTGCGCGGAGGCCGGTGCGACGTATGCGAGCTATATCGTGCTGAGGTTGCCCTGGGAGGTCGCGCCGTTGTTCAAGGAATGGCTGGCCGCCCATTTTCCCGACCGGGCCGATCGCGTGATGGGCCGGGTGAGAGATATGCGCGGCGGCAAGGATTACGAGTCGGCGTTCGGCCAGCGAATGAAGGGCGAAGGACCGTGGGCCGACCTCATGAAGCAGCGTTTCCAGAAAGCGGTGAAGCGGCTCGGGCTCAACGAACGGACCCGGGGCATACTCGATTTCACGCAATTCCGCGCGCCGGCGCCCGTCAAGGCCGTGCGCGGCGAGCCGGCCGCTAGCCCGCAGCTGAACCTGTTCTGACGGCGGGTGCGAGCAGGCGTTATTGCGACAGCTGTTTTGCCGCCTGAACCTGTGCTTCGAAGTAGGTTTGGAACGACAGCGCCAGCGCGGTCATCAGCAAGAATGCACCGATCAGCAGCGAGAAGATCACGACGAAGATCACGGTCCAGCCGGACCGGCTGTGCTTGCCCGTTTCCGCATTGAATTGCGCATCCCACTTTTCGTCGGGGCGCAGGCCGTAGACGATCGCCGCGAGAAACGCGGCGAGCAGCGATATGGCGCCGGGCACCGCGAGCCACCAGCCGAGCGCGGCGGTGCGCTCCGATGCGGCGAGCAGCATGAAGCCGGGGATGCCGACGAGCGTCGCCAGCAGGTGCGCCCAGCCTGCGAGATCCTTCCACCCGTACAGATAGAAGCGATGGGCGCCGAGCGAGCCGAACAGGAACGCAAGTGCGGCGGTGAGCGTTTTCGAACGGAAGCGAGAGGGCTGGAACGGACTGCGGGTGGACATAGGCGGACGTGAGTAGAGCGGGGTGGGCGCGCGAGCGGTCTGCGCGCGGCGGGCCGGCAGGCATTCTACGATGCGCGGCATCGCGCGGTCACGTGCGGGCTGCGTCAAGGTGCCGCATAAGTGATCCGGTAGATCGCGCCCGCGTAATCGTCGCTGACGAGCAACGAGCCGTCGGGCAGCGGCAGCACGTCGGCGGGGCGGCCCCAGACGCTTTCATCGGGCATCAGCCAGCCCTGGACGAACACTTCCTGGCGGATCTGGCTGCCGTCCGCCGACGCGATCACGCGCATCACGCGGTAGCCCACCTTGCGGCTGCGATTCCATGAGCCGTGTTCGGCGATGAAGACATTGTTCCGATAATGGGCGGGAAACATCGCGCCGGTATAGAAGCGCATGCCGAGCGCCGCGACATGTGCGCCGAGCTTCAGCGCCGGCTGCGTGTATTGGGTGCAGGTCTGCTTCCGTCCGAATTCGGGGTCGGGTATGTTGCCGGCGTGGCAGAACGGGTAGCCGAAATCGAGGCCTGTGTGCGGTGCGCGGTTGAGGGTGTCGTCGGGGCGATCGTCGCCGAGCAGATCCCGACCGTTGTCGGTGAACCAGAGGTCGCCCGTGAGCGGGTGCCATGCAAAGCCGACGGTGTTCCGCACGCCGCGCGCATACGACTCGTAGCCGCTGCCGTCCGGATTCATCCGGCCGATCATTGCATAGCGGTCGCGATCGGCGAGGCAGATGTTGCAGGGGGCGCCCGTCGGCACATACAGTTTGCCGTCCGGGCCGAATGCGATGAATTTCCAGCCGTGGTGGTGTTCGGTCGGCAGGGCGTCGGTCACGACGGCCGGCTTCGGCGGCGTGTCGAGCCGGCTGTCGATCTGCTCGAAGCGCAGAATGCGGGAGATCGCGGAGACATAAAGGGTGCCGTCCCGATAGGCGACTCCGACGGGCATCGTCAGTCCGGATGCGACGACATGATGGGCGCTGACCCGGCCGTTGCGCAGCGTCAGCGCATGTACTCGACCCTCGGTGCTGCCCACGTACAGAATGCCCTGGGGCGACCATGCCATTTCACGCGCGGTGGGGATGTCGTCGGCCAATACGGCGATATGGAAGCCCGGCGGCAGGCTGAGCCGTTCGATCGGCAATTCGGCGTGCGCGGCGCATGTTGCAAGAATCAGACAGGCCGCGATCGAATGCCGCCACCGGGCGCCGAAGCCGGACGGAGCGGGGTGGGGCGATGCGGGCGTCGGGCGCATGACGAGCGATATGTGGCGAGCGGAGATCGCACAATGTGAAAATTGTAAGCCTGTCGGCGGGCAGGTTCGCGCTTTTTGCTGGGTAAGTGTTTGTTGTGCCACTGGTTTCCGGCTATAATCTCGCGTTTCAGTAGTCTCGAACCCGGTTTCCCCGAAGGATTTCATATGGTCATCATCCGTCTGGCTCGCGGCGGCTCGAAGAAGCGCCCGTTCTACAACATCGTCGCAACCGATTCGCGTAACCGTCGTGACGGCCGCTTCATCGAGCGCGTGGGTTTCTACAACCCGGTCGCCACGAAGGGCGAAGCGCTGCGTATCGCTCAGGATCGCCTGACGTACTGGCAAGGCGTGGGCGCACAGCTGTCGCCGACCGTCGAGCGTCTGGTCAAGCAAGCGCAAAAGGCACAGCCGGCTGCGTAATATGGCGCGGTTCGCCGGAAGTACCGGCTGCGAGGTTTGCTAATGTCCGGTCAAGATTCCGGTAGTGCCAAAAGCGGTGCACGTGAGCGGTCGTCGTTCGGCGTATTCGTTCGCAAGCCCGAGCGCGCATCCCCCAAGGACGCGGGCGAAGGCACAGTAGTAGCAGAAACATCGGCAGTTCGCATCGAGGCGGCGCCATCCTGGCCGGACGATGCGGTCGAGGTCGGCGCGATCGTCGATGCGTACGGCCTCAAGGGCTGGGTCAAGATTGCGGCTCATGTCGGTGCGGGGCGAGGCGGCGACGCCCTTCTCGCGGCACGGCAGTGGTGGCTGCAAAAGGGCGCGGAGCGGAGCATCGCTCGCGTTTCGCAGGCGAAGACGCATGGCGATGCCATCGTCGCTCATCCTGCCGGCCTGGCCGATCGCGATGCGGCACTTGCGTTGCGCGGCTCACGTGTCTTCGTGCGCCGCGGCGATTTCCCGGCGCTGGACGCCGACGAATTTTACTGGGTGGATCTGATCGGTCTCGACGTTGCCAACGAAGCGGGCATTCCGCTCGGCAAGGTGGCCGACATGATCGACAACGGCGCGCATTCGATCATGCGTATCGAGTATCCGGCAATCGGCAAAGCAGGCCAGCCGGCCACCGGCGAGCGGTTGATTCCGTTCGTCGGCGCATATGTCAAAGCGGTGGATCAGGCGGCGCGGCGTATCGTGGTCGACTGGGACACCGATTATTGAAATGAATCAGGCTACGGAGAGCGCGATGCAGTTCGACGTCATCACGCTCTTTCCCGAGATGTTTCGCGCACTGACCGACTGGGGCATCACGAGCCGGGCGGCGAAGCAGGGGCGTTTCGGGTTGCGCACCTGGAATCCGCGCGATTTCACGACCGACAACTACCGCACCGTGGACGATCGCCCTTATGGCGGCGGTCCCGGCATGGTGATGCTGGCCAAGCCGCTCGAGGCGGCGATCGACGCGGCGAAAACCGCGCAGGCGGAGCAGGGCGTGCCGGTGTCGCGGGTCGTCATGATGTCGCCGCAAGGCGCGCCGTTGAAGCATGAGCGTGTGATGCGGATGGTGGACGAGCCGGGCATCGTGTTGTTGTGCGGCCGTTATGAGGCGATCGATCAGCGTTTACTCGATCGCTGCGTCGACGAGGAAATCAGCCTCGGCGATTTCGTGCTGTCGGGGGGCGAACTGCCCGCGATGGCGCTGATGGATGCCGTTGTGCGGCAATTGCCCGGCGTGTTGAACGATGCGCAATCCGCCGTGCAGGACAGCTTTGCCGACGGCCTGCTAGATTGCCCGCACTACACGCGCCCCGAGGAGTACGAAGGGGTGCGGGTGCCCGATGTGCTGCTCGGCGGCCATCACGCGGAGATCGAGCGCTGGCGTCGCCAGCAGGCATTGAGCAATACCTTTGTGAAGCGTCCGGATCTGATCGCACGGGCGCGTCGCAGCAAGTTGTTGAGCCGCGCCGACGAGGCGTGGCTCGCAAATCTCGCGAGCGAAGCGAAGAAGGCCTCCTGAGGCCGTCCGCGCGGGTTCGGGGAAAAAGGCGGTGTCGTGCATGCGTGCAGGGCGCCAGATGTGAATCCATCCTCTATCGGGGCCGAGCCGGGCAACCAGCGGGCGCTAACGCCGACAAGATGGCTTTAGGAGTCAGTGATGAATCTGATTGCAAAACTTGAGCAGGAAGAGATCGAGCGCGCGCTCGCAGGCAAAACCATCCCCGAATTCGCCCCCGGCGATACGGTGATCGTGAACGTGAACGTGGTTGAAGGTAGCCGCAAGCGCGTTCAGGCCTACGAAGGCGTCGTGATCGCGAAGCGCAGCCGTGGTCTGAACTCGTCGTTCATCGTCCGCAAGATTTCGTCGGGCGAAGGCGTTGAGCGTACGTTCCAGACGTACTCGCCGCTGCTGGCGAGCATCGTGGTGAAGCGTCGCGGCGACGTGCGTCGTGCGAAGCTGTACTACCTGCGCGAGCGTTCGGGCAAGTCGGCCCGGATCAAGGAAAAGCTGGTGTCGAAGGTCCGCACCACTGCGCCGCAAGCGTAAGAGCTGTAAGGAAAAAGCACCCGACCGGGTGCTTTTTTCATTCTGGCGCGACAATACGCTCCATCCCCATCGATCCGGAGAGCGTCCCTTGACCCGCCGCCCCATCATCGACCCCGAAGTTCTGCCAGTCGAGGCCACCGGGGCCGGTCTGCCCGTCGTGACGCCCCATATGCTGACGCCCGCCGGCCTGCGCGAACGGTTCGCTCATCCGCTCGAATGGACCTACGAACCCGGCGATGCGCATCTGCAGGAGGGCATCGATCCGCGCAGCGCGGCGGTGCTGATTCCTCTCGTCGTGCGCGAGCGCGGCCTGACGGTGCTGCTCACGCAGCGGGCCGACCATCTGACCGATCACGCAGGACAGATCAGTTTTCCCGGCGGACGGCGTGAGCCGTACGATGTCGATGCGCGCGCCACAGCGTTGCGCGAGGCGCACGAGGAAATCGCGCTGGCGCGGGAGCGGGTCGAAGTGCTGGGCGCGTTGCCGGACTATCTGACCGGTACCGGATTCTGCGTGTCGCCCGTGGTCGGGCTCGTCCATTTGCCGTTCACGGTCGAGGCTGACACTTTCGAAGTAGCCGAGATCTTCGAGGTGCCGCTGGATTTCCTGATGAACCCCGCGCATCACCAGGTGCGCGTGTTTCGCTGGGAGGGCGGCGAGCGTCGTTTTTTTGCGATGCCCTATCCGGACGATCAGGTCGACGGACATTACTTCATCTGGGGCGCAACGGCCGGCATGTTGCGCAATCTGTACCGTTTCCTGGCGGCGGGGTAGGCGTGCCGGGCCACTCAGGTCCGCCGCCGAAGGGCGCCGCGAACCATGCAGCGCGTACGCTGTGCTATCGTTATGCGAAAAATCACATAACCCGGAATGCACGGCCCTTCGCATGACTTTCTTCTCGGTTCTCCTCGCTCTCATCATCGAACAGGTCCGCGCGCTGTCGCCGAGCAATCCGGTCTTCGCGCTGTTTCAGTTCCATGCGGAAACCGCCGCGCACGGCTTCGATGCCGGCAAGAAAAAGCATGGCGTGCTGGCGTGGCTCGTCGTCGTCGTGCCGTGGGTACTGGCCGTCGCACTGATCTATTTTCTGCTCTACAAGGTGAGCTTCGCGCTCGCGTTCCTGTGGAACGTCGCCGTCGTGTATTTCACGCTCGGGTTCCGCCAGTTCAGCCATTACTTCACCGATATCCATCTCGCGCTCAACAACGACGACGTGCCGCGTGCCCGTGAGATCCTCCACGAATGGACGGGGATCGACACGGTGGACATGCCGGTCGGCGAAATCGTCCGCCACACGCTGATCCATGCGGTGGTCGCGTCGCATCGCCACGTGTTCGGCGTGTTCTTCTGGTTCGTGCTGCCGGTCGGCCCGGCGGGCGCGGTACTGTACCGGATCGCCGAGTATCTGGCCCGCAGCTGGTCGGTGCCCGTGGACGACCGCACGGCCGCATTCTCGAATTTCGCGCAGCGCGCGTTTTTCGTGATCGACTGGATACCGGCGCGGCTGACGGCGCTTGGGTTTGCCATCGTCGGCAATTTCGAGGATGCGATCTACGCGTGGCGCAATCACACCCGCCAATGGCCCGATCCGAACGACGGCGTGCTGCTTGCCGCCGGCAGCGGTGCGCTGGGCGCGAGGCTGGCCGGTCCGTTGGCCGAGCCGTCGGGCCTCGACGCGCTGGCGGTCGGCGACAGCGGTCCGCTGACGGTCGGCGACGATTGCACGCCTCGCACGCTGCAGTCCGCGGTGGGGCTGGTCTGGCGCGCGGTGATCTTGTGGATGATCCTGTTGCTCATGCTGACGATTGCCGTCTGGGTGTCTTGATCGGCCGCAGGACCGCAGATCGTTTGCTTCACCATGAAAAAGCCGGCTTCAGCCGGATTTTTTGCGTCCGCCCGGTGCCGCGGCGGATAGGGGCGCGTCAGCCGTCGCGCGGATCGCGTAGCCCGCCGCAGTGCCAGCATGCCGTGAACTGCGCCTCGAGCATCTCGCCGCATTGCCCGCAGCGCCAGGATGCCGCGCCGGCCTGCGGACCGTTCGCGGCTGCGTCGAGCAGACGCCGGGCCAGGGCCTCGTCGCGTTCGTCTTCGAGCCAGATCTCGGGGGCGCACTGGTCGGCGGGAATCCCGCCGAGCGCGCCTGTCGCGTAGCGATTGTGCAACTCACAGCCGATCCCGGCTGCGTTCAGCACGTTGACCCAGTGCTGCGCGGTCGCGAGATTGGGGGCTTTCACGCGCATGACGCCTCCTTGGTACGAGCACCCGCGGCTAGCGGACGATCTGGCTGGCCTCGTGCACGAGTTGCGCATAGAGCGCATGGCGTGACGGCGCGATGCGGCCGTCGGCGACCGCTCCCAGAATCGCGCAACCCGGCTCTTGCAGGTGATGGCAATTATAGAAGCGGCAGTGTGCGAGCAGCGGCCGGAACTCGGGGAACGCGCGTTCGAGTCGGCCTTCCGTCAAGTGATAGAGACCGAATTCCTGGAAGCCCGGGGAATCGATCAACGCGCCGCCGTCCGGCAACGGATACAGACGGGTGAAGGTGGTCGTATGGCGGCCGCTGTTGAGCGCGGCGGAAATCTCGCGGGTGGCGGCCTCGGCGTCGGGGACGAGCAGGTTCACGAGCGTCGATTTACCCATGCCCGACTGGCCGAGCAGGATCGTCGAATGGCCGGCGAGATGCGGCGCCAGTTGCGCCTGCGCGTCCTCCGGCCGACCCTTGACCGACATTTCCAGCACGTCGTAGCCCAACGCGCGATACGGCGCCAGCCGCGCGCGCGCCACGGGCAGCGCGCCTTCGACGTCGATCTTGTTCAGCACGATCAGCGGTTTCAACTCGTTCGCCTCGGCCGAGATCAGCGCGCGGCCGAGCAGATCCTCGCTGAAGTACGGCTCGGTAGCGAGCACGATCAGCAACTGGTCGAGGTTCGCGGCGAACAGCTTCGATTTGAACTGGTCGGAACGATACAGCAGGTTGCGGCGCTCGCCGATCTCGACGATCACGCCCTGGTCGGCCGAGGTCCGTTCGTAGAACACCCGGTCGCCGACCGCGATGTCGCTCTTCTTGCCGCGCGGAAAGCACTGCAGCATCGCTTCGCCGCTCGCGGGCGCTACCAGATAGTGGCGGCCGTGCGCCGCGATCACGCGCCCTTCGGCGCGTTCGCCGCCGCGGGCCGCCTTGGGCGGCGGGTTCAGGGGGGCGCGGCTCATGAATGCAGCAGGCGATCGATGCGTTGCGACGCGGGCGGGTGCGAGTAGTAGAACGCGGTGTAGACGGGGTCGGGCGTGAGCGTCGACGCATTGTCCTCGTACAGCTTCACGAGCGCGTTGACGAGATCTTTCGCATCGGTCTGGCTGGCCGCGAACGCGTCGGCCTCGAATTCGTGCTTGCGCGAACTGAGGCTGCCGAGCGGCGTGACGAAGAACAGGAACACCGGCATCGCGAGGAAGAACAGCACCAGCGCGAGGCCCGCATTGCTGCCGGTCAGCGACGGCATGACGCCCAGGCCGGTATAGAACCATACGCGCTGCGCAAGCCAGCCCAGCAGCGCGAGCATCGCGAGGCTCAGCACGAACGAGACGAGCATCCGCTTGATCACGTGACGGCGCTTGAAGTGGCCCAGTTCGTGGGCGAGCACGGCCTCGATTTCGTTGCCGGTCAGGCGAGCGAGCAGGGTGTCGAAGAAGACGATCCGCTTCGAGGCGCCGAATCCCGTGAAGTAGGCGTTGCCGTGCGCGGAGCGGCGGCTGCCGTCCATCACGAACAGGCCCTTCGCCGCGAAGCCGCAGCGCTTCATCAGCCCTTCGATCCGCGCGCGCAGCGCGTCATCCCTGAGCGGCTCGAATTTGTTGAAGATCGGCGCGATGAAGGTCGGATAGAGCACGAGGACGAGCATCTGGAACGCGACCCAGACGATCCAGGTCCACAGCCACCAGAATGTGCCCGTCTGGTTCATCAGCCACAGCACGACGAACAGCAGCGGCAGCCCCAGCGCCGCGCCGAGCAGCGCGTTCTTGGCCAGGTCGGTAAAGAACAGCCGTTTCGTCATCCGGTTGAAGCCGAAGCGCTCCTCGATGCCGAACTGCCGGTAGTACTCGAACGGCAGGTCGATCACGCTGGTGACGATCAGTACGGCGGCCACCAGCGCGACCTGCTGCGCGTAGCCGTGACCGAACCAGCCGGCCAGCAGCGAGTCGATCGCGCCGACGCCGCCCAGCAGCGTGAGGCCGACCAGAATCGCCGCACTGGCCACGATCTCGAACATCGCGAGCCGGGTGCGCTCGATCGTGTAGTCGGCGGCGCGCTGGTGGGCGGTGAGCGGGATGGTCGCGCTGAACTGCGCGGGTACGCGGTCGCGGTGGGTCGCGACGAAGCGGATCTGCCGCGATGCGAGCCACAGCTTGGTGCCGACCATCGCCAGGACGGCGACGGCGAACAGCAGGGTGAACGAGTAAGGGGACATCGAGGGAGCCGGTGGTATCTATGCGAGAATTATATGTTCTTGCGGACCGGGCTCGCTCGACGATCTCCGGCCGCATGGGCGGCGGCCTTGCCGCCCGGCTATTTTCCAGGATTGCACATGACCGACACCCCCGCTTCCGCCGGCGCGCCCGCGCTTGTCCGCAACGAGATGAACCTCGTCTGGCTCGACATGGAAATGACGGGCCTGAACCCCGACGACGACCGCATCATCGAGATCGCCGTGGTCGTCACCAATTCGACGCTCGACGTCGCGATCGAGGGGCCGGTGCTCGCGATTCACCAGAGCGACGCGACACTCGCGAAAATGGACGACTGGAACAAGAACACGCACGGCCGTTCGGGACTGATCGACCGGGTGCGCGCGTCGACCGTGACGGAAGCCGACGCCGTCGCGCAGATCCACGCGTTTCTCGGCCAGTACGTGCCGCCGGGCAAGTCGCCGATGTGCGGCAACTCGATCTGCCAGGATCGCCGCTTCATGGCGCGCTGGATGCCGGATCTCGAACGCTTCTTCCATTACCGCAACCTCGACGTCAGCACGCTCAAGGAGCTGTGCCGCCGCTGGCAGCCCGCGATCTACAAGGGCTTCCAGAAGCGCGCGATGCACACGGCGCTGGCCGATATCCACGAATCGATCGACGAGCTGAAGTACTACCGCGAGCACTTCCTGATTCCGGCGGCCGCGCCCGCCGGCGGCGCGCCGGGCGCCTGAGCGGCCCCCCGCTGCACGGGGCCTGCCGTCCGGCTGCCCCGGTGTTACCGGGGCGGCCGGATCGCGCTTTTCGGCCGGAACGCCGCCACCACGGCAGGATCGGTCTCCACATACGGACCGCCGATCAGGTCGATGCAATACGGCACCGCGGCGAAGATGCCCGGCACCTTCACCGTACCGTCGCCGTTGCGCAGGCCTTCAAGCGTTTCCTGGATCGATTTCGGCTGCCCCGGCAGATTGACGATCAGCGCCGCGTGACGGGCTGTCTCGCGAATCACGGCCACTTGGCGCGACAAAATCGCGGTCGGTACGAAATTCAGGCTGATTTGCCGCATTTGTTCACCGAAACCGGGCATTTCCTTCGTCGCGACGGCGAGCGTCGCCTCGGGCGTGACGTCGCGCCGGGCCGGACCCGTACCGCCGGTGGTCAGCACGAGATCGCAGCCGGCGGTATCGACGAGTTCGGTCAGGGTTGCCGAGATGATCGGCGCATCGTCCTGGATCAGCCGGGTTTCGGCCCGCCACGGCGAGCGAAGCGCGCGCCCGAGCCACGCCTCGAGGGCCGGGATACCCTGGTCCTGATAGACGCCGCTGCTCGCCCGGTCGCTGACCGACACGAGGCCGACCACCAGTTCGTCGGGGTGATTACGCGGGGTCGCCATCGTCGGACTCCGGTGCGTCGTCGGGTGCCTCGTCTTCGCCCGGCGTACCGCTAGCCGTCTTGATCCACTGGAACAATTCGCGGAAATAGCGGGGCGGTTTGTTCAACTGCGCCTCCTTGCGCGCATTGCGGATCAGCGTGCGGCCTTCCTGAATGTCGGCGGCCGGATACTGGCGGAGAAATGCGGTGAGGGCGTCGTCGTTGGCGAGCAACTGGTCGCGGGTGCGTTCGATCCAGTGCAGCCGCGCGGTTTCGGCTTTGTTGACGCCGCGCTGCGTGTCGAGCGCGGTGCGCAGCGCCGCCGTCTCGGTGTCGGTCAGCGAGCGCATCACGCGCCCGACGTACTGGATTTGCCGGCGTTTGCCCTCATGATCGGTAATGCGGCGCGCATCGCGCACGGCGTCGGCCAGCTTTTCCGGCATCGGCATGCGCTTCAGCGCGTCCTTGGGCAGTTCGACCAGTGCTTCGCCCAGTTCCTGCAGCGCGTGCATGTCGCGCTTCAACTGGGATTTGCTGGGGCGATCGTAGCCGTCGCCGGCCTCTTCGTCGGCTTGCTCGATCGGTTGGATGCGGGTTTTACGTGTCATGGGCCGCATTGTATCGCGGGGCGGGCGGCACACGCCGACTTGGGTGATCGATCCCGGACCTTGCTATGATCGCGGGATACGCTTCTTTTGAAACATGCGGGCGACGAGCCCGCCACCGGATACCACGACGATGGCTGCAAACCTCGACGCACAAACGCGCTATTTCCCGCATACGCAAGATCAATTGAAAGAAATCGCGTCGGACATCCTCCGCCACGCGAAGACGCTCGGTGCGACCGACGCCGCCACCGAGATTTCCGAAGGCGACGGCCTGTCGGTCTCGGTGCGCCGCGGCGAGGTCGAGACGATCGAGCACAACCGCGACAAGATGGTCGGCGTCACGGTCTTCATCGGCAAAAAGCGCGGCAATGCGAGCACGTCGGACTTCTCGTCCGACGCGCTGAAGGACACCGTCGCGGCGGCCTACAACATCGCGCGCTTCACCGCGGAGGACGACGCGGCGGGCCTCGCCGAGGCCGAACTGCTCGAAACCTCGCCGCGCGACCTCGATCTGTACCACCCGTGGCAGCTGTCGGCGGACGAAGCGGTGGAGATCGCCCGCCGCTCGGAAGACGCGGCGTTCGCCGTCAGCCCGCAGATCCGCAACTCCGAAGGCGCGAGCGTTTCGGCCCAGCACTCGCAATTCGTGCTCGCGACGTCGCGCGGCTTCGTCGGCGGCTATCCGTATTCGCGCCACTATGTCGCCTGCGCGCCGATCGCCGGCAGCGGCCGCCACATGCAGCGCGACGACTGGTACACGTCGAAGCGCAACGCCGGCGATCTCGCGTCGCCCGAATCGGTCGGCCGCTATGCGGCAGAGCGTGCGCTGGCCCGGATGGGCGCGCGCCGTCTCGACACCCGCAAGGTGCCGGTGCTGTTCGAGGCGCCGCTCGCGGCGGGCCTGCTCGGCGCGTTCGTGCAGGCGGTGAGCGGCGGCGCGCTGTACCGCAAGACGTCGTTTCTCGTCGACAGCCTGGGCAAACCGGTGTTCGCGCCGCACGTGCAGATCGTCGAGGATCCGCATGTGCCGCGCGCGATGGGCAGTGCGCCGTTCGACGAAGAGGGCGTGCGCACGCGCGCGCGCAGCGTCGTGACGGACGGCGTGGTCGAAGGCTACTTCCTGTCGACCTACTCCGCGCGCAAGCTCGGCACGCAGACCACCGGCAATGCCGGCGGGTCGCACAACCTCGCGCTGCGCAGTGCGCAGACGAAGGCGGGCGACGATTTCGACGCGATGCTGAAGAAGATGGGTACCGGGTTGCTGCTGACGGAGCTGATGGGGCAGGGCGTCAACTACGTGACGGGCGATTACTCGCGCGGCGCGGCCGGCTTCTGGGTCGAGAACGGCGTGATCCAGTATCCGGTCGAGGAGATCACGGTGGCGAGCACGCTGCAGGAGATGTTCCGCCATATCGTCGCGATCGGCGCGGATTCGATCGTGCGCGGCACGAAGGAAACGGGCTCGGTGCTGATCGAGCAGATGACTATCGCCGGGCAGTGACGGCCGCCGGCCGCATTGCGCGGCCGAGGCCGGAATCGCCGGCAAAAAGCGCCGCGGATCGCGGCGCTTTTTTATGGGCGCGGCGTGCGCTGACTTTACGCGGCCGGCCGGCGCCGGTACACGACGAACGCGTACGCGAAATCGTTCGGCGCTGTCGCGCGATGCGCGTCGCGCGACAGCGTTTCCCAGTGCGCGGGATCCGGAGCGGGAAACGACGCATCCCCCTCGAACTCCGCATCGATCTCGGTGACGATCAGCTTGTCGGCTTGCTGCAGCCCTTCCGCGTACAGCTGCGCGCCGCCGATCAGAAAGGCTTCCGCCGCGCCGTCCTGCGCGGCGAGCGCGAGCGCGGCGGGCAGCGACGTGACGGCGTCGCAGCCGTCGAAGCGCCTCGCGGCATCGCGCGTGACAACGATGTTGCGGCGGCCGGGCAGCGGCCGGCCGATCGATTCGTGGGTTTTGCGGCCCATCACGATCGGTGCGCCCATCGTGGTGCGCTTGAAGAACGCCAGATCCTCGGGCAGCTTCCATGGGAGTTGGTTGTCGCGGCCGATGACGCCGTTGCGGGCGCGGGCGACGATGAGGGTCAGCGTTGTCATGGCGGAAGCGGGAGAAAGGGGATCGGTCGAGTGCCGATTCTACCGGATTGCGCCGTGCCGAAGCCGTCCCGGGTCCGCCGTTATGCCGGTCCGGCCTCGCCGTCGTCACCGGTGCCGGCGCGATGCTCGGGACACGCCAGATCCCGCAGACCGTGCGCACCCATCAGCCGGTACAGCGTCACCCGCGAGACGCCCAGCTCGAACGCCGCTTCGGTCAGGCGGTGCCGGTGCCGCAGCAACGCCGCTTCGATCGCGCGCCGCTCCGCGCGCTCGCGCGCTTCGGCAAGCGTCATCGTCTGCTGCGCGGTGAAATGCGCGAGATCGAGATCGGCGGCGGACAACAGCCTGCTGTCGGCCATCACGATCGCGCGGCGGATCCGGTTGATCAGCTCGCGAACGTTGCCGGGCCAGCTGTAGTTGTACATCGCCTCGATCGCGCACGGCGTGAAGCCGCGGATCCGGCGCGCGCTGTCGTGCTTGAACTTGAGCAGGATGTGGTGGGCGAGGATCTCGATGTCCTTGCCGCGCGCGCGCAGCGGCGGTTCGTCGACGCGCAGCACGCACAGCCGGTGGAACAGATCGGCGCGGAACCGGCCCTCGCGCATCGCGACGTCGAGGTCGACATGAGTGGCGGCGATGATGCGCACGTCGACCGGAATCGATTCGTGCCCGCCGAGCCGCTCGATCCGGCCTTCCTGCAGGAACCGCAGCATGCTGGCCTGGCTTTCGAGCGGCATGTCGCCGATCTCGTCGAGGAACAGCGTGCCGCCGCCGGCCGATTCGACGCGTCCGATCTTGCGCTGATTGGCGCCGGTGAACGCGCCGCGCTCATAGCCGAACAGTTCCGACTGCAACAGGTGATGCGGGATCGCCCCGCAATTGATCGGCACGAACGGCGCCTTGCGGCGCGGCGAACGCTCGTGGATCGCCAGCGCGGTCAACTCCTTGCCGGTGCCGGATTCGCCCGCGATGAATACCGTGGCGTCGGTGTTGGCGATCTTGCGGATCGTGCGGAACAGCTGCTGCATCGCGTCGCAGGTGCCGACCATTTCGTCGTCGCCCGCCGCGGCGATGCCCGCCGCGAGATCGAGATCGCACAGCGTCACCATGCCGTAGGCATGACCGACGAGGTAGTCGATGGTCGCATGCGACGGCGGCCCCTTCACGTAGTCGAAGCAGTACTGGCGGATCAGCTTGCGCACGTCGGCGTCGTTGAGGCGGGTTGCGTCGGCAAGCGCGATCCAGCCGATCTGCTGCTGCCTCAGGACGCCTTCCAGCGGCTGCAGGTCGCGGGCGGCGAAACTGCCCAGGTCGACGATGCCCGCATGCGGCTGGTCCGGTTTCACGAGCCGCCCGGCCTCGCTGGACGAGCGTGCGGCCAGCACATCCCAGCGGCGCTCGCGCAGATGAGCGGCGAGCGCGGCGTCGGGCGTGCGCGACAGGTACAGCAGCGGCCGCGCGGCTGCCTCGTCGACGGGCTCGCCTCCGTCGGGTTGCGCGAGCGCGAGGTGCGGCGCGCAACCCGACGGAGCGACGGGAGAGAGAGGGCGGGAGTCGTGCACGATAGCCTCGTCGTGGGGGGGCCTTCTAGAACGTGTACGGGAAGCGCACGCCCACGACGAAGTTCGGCGCATCCGGCGTGAGCCCGATCGCGACCGACGCGTTCATCGTCAGGTGCTTGTTGAACACGTGGTTGAGGCCGAAGTTCATCGTCGACGCGGTCGTCTGGCTGCCCGGCACCTTCTGCCAGCCCTGGCCGGGCGCCTGCGTCTCCGTCTGCGGTTCGATCGCCAGGGTGTACGAGATGCTCGCCGAATCGCGCTCGGAGAACGCGAGCGCGACGCCGCCGCCGAACTGGATGATGTCGCCGAGCTTCACCTTGGCGGGCTCGGTCTGCCCGACCACCGACGAGATGTCCGAGAACGAGCGCGCGACGTTGTACGTATACGAAATGCTGCCGAACAGCACGATCGGATCGTAGGTCTTCAGCGCGGACAGGCCGGCCGTGATCGCCCACATGCCGGTGCCGGTGGGCAGCTTGTTCGGCGCGACGAGGTTGGTGTTGTTCGGATCGATCTGCTCCAGCTTGATGCCGAACGGCGACGTGCCGCTCGGCGTCTTCACGCGCAGGCTGCCGACGATGTCGGGCATGTTCTGCGTTTCCTTGAAGAACTGGTAGTAGAGGCCGAAGTTGACATCGCCCAGCGCATGCGCGTTGACGGTCGAATCGGACAGCGTGTTCGCGGCGCCGCCCGCGCCGCCGACGATGAAGCTGCTCGTGCGGTACAGGTAGGGCACGTCGACATCGAGGTTGATCCGGTCGGTGAGGCCGTAGCGGACATCGACGTCCGTCATCAGCTGGTGCGACTTCGTCTCGCCGAGATTCAGGTTGCCGAGGAAGATCGCATCGAGCGCGAGAAAGCCGGACAGCTGCAACTGGCGGCGATCGTAGTAGGTATCGCTGATGCCCCAGTCGATCGTCAGCTTGTGATCGAACAACGGGGCATGCTCGCGCTGCACGACGGCGTTTTCCGCTTCGGTGCGGCTCGGCTGGCTGGCCTTGTTGTCGGTGCCGATGGTGCCGGCGGCCGCGCCGTTGTCGGCCGCGGGCGGCGTCGGCGGCGTGACGGGCACGCCCGTCGCGGTGCCGGTGCCTTCGCCCGCCGCCGGCGACACCGGCGTGTACTGGGCGATCAGCGACGCGGGCGCGGCGACGCCGTCGCCCGAGCCGCCCGGCGCGCCCCGACCGCGTTGCGCCATTTGCAGATCGACGACCTGCTGTTCCAGCGCATCGATCTTGCGCTGCTGTTCGTCCACGACTTTCATCAGCGTGTTCAGCCGGTCTTCCATCGATTGATCCGCGAGCGCCTGCGCGCTTGCGCCCTGCGCCAGCGCGAACAGCATCGCTGCCGCCGGAATGGCGGCCAGCGCGCGGCGCGGCGTATTTTTTTTCAACATCGAGATATGCATGGTCCTTCCCCCGGTGTGGCGGCCGCGCGATTGATTGCGTATTCGACGCGCGGACGCCTGGAACGGCACTTCTGCTGGGTGATGCCGAAGCGGCTTGCCGGCCGCGCTATCTCCTGGGTACGACGCTGTTTTGCAGCGCTTGAAGAATCCCCATCTGTCTGAGCGTGGAGGACGACATCTGCTGGGTTTGCAATTGCAGTTGCAACTGGTTGGAAACGATCTGCTTGTTGCCTGCGATCTGCAGCAGTTGGGCGATTGCGCCCGCTTGTTGTGCGGCGCTCGGCACGACGGTTTGCGTGGCGAGTCCCGCGGGCGTGGCCAGGCTCAGCGCGATGCCGTTGCTGGCGAACGCGATGCCGGCTTTGATCGTGCCGGTCGAATTGCTGGCGAAGGCGGTCGGGCTGGAACTGGCGCCCGGCAGCATTGCGGGTTGCGGATCGGTCGAGTTGAAATCGATCAGCGCGGAGTTGGTGCCGCCGTTGCCGTTGCCGGCCACCTGGGTCACTTGCGAGACTCCGTTGACCGAGACCGTCTGGCCGCCGATCGCGAGCGAGCCGGGATTGGCGCCGCTCGGTCCGTAGCCGTTGATGACCTTGGCGAGCGTGGAGACCTGGGCGGACAGCTGATTCGCCGCGTTGGCCGCGACGGTCAGCGAACCCTGGGCGATCGCGAGCGCGCCGTTAGGCAGTTGCCATTGAGAAAGCAGGTTCAGAACGAACCCGGAAATCATCGATGCGTCGGCATATTTGCCGGTCTGGTTTGCTAGCACGTCGTCGTCGACGACCTGGACAGGTATCGCGGCGGCTTGCGTATCGTTGACGAAGGGAAGCGTGAGCGCGGCGTCGGGGGCGCTTTCGACTCCCATGGCACTGCTCGCGAAGCCGCACGCGGTGGCACACCACACGAGGCAAAGCGGCGAGAAGTAGCGTTTCATGATGGGTCAGAAAAGATCTGCCTTGATCAAGCCGAATTCGACGAAAGGAATCGCGGCCGAGCCGGTGCTGAGCGCTTGCTCACGCAGCTTCAGGGCGAGCGATTCGTTGTTTTGCAAGAGCGGAGAGTCCTCCTTGAAGGGTTTGCCGAGCACGGCGAAGACGAGGCCGTTCCAGCTTTTGACGAAATCCTGTTCGAGCACGATGCGGTTGCCGAGCGCGGGATCGGCCAGGAAGATCCGGCCGTTTTCCGCATGCTTGACGATCACGAAGTGCTCGTAGCCGTCGATGTTCATCAGCACGAGCACGGGGATCTGCAGGTGGTACAGCGCTTCCAGTCCGACGCGGAAGCCGCGTCCGCGGAGCCCGAGCGTCTCGACGAATTTCTTCATGTCGAGCATCGAGAAGCCGTGCTTCACCACCGTATCGGGCGTGGAAAAGGCCATCATCCGGCGGATCATTTCCGGCTCGGGAATGTCGATGCCGTAGCCGTACTTGAGCAGGGTGGCGAGCGCGGCGGAGCCGCAGCTGAAGTCGAATTGCTGGTTCACGATGTCGCGATAGCGGATATCGCGCATCGAGCGAACGGACTTCGTGATGGGTACGCCCGTGAGCGTAAACGCGTCGACGCTCGCCTGCGCGAACGCGGCCGCGCAAAACGCGCAGCCGGCGAGCGTAGCGGCGAGCCGCAACGGCAACAGCCTGTATTCCCCGGACATGCTGATCTCCTGCCCGCAGGCCGCGCCGCAGATGCGGCGGCGCGGCCTGCGTTCCCCAGCTTTCGGTCAATGACCGTTGTTCAACGCAGCGATGGCGAGACCGTTGTGTTGGAGGTTGCCCGCGCCACCGGCGATGTTCACGCCGATGTTGCCGGTTGCGCCAACGAGCGTGCCCGCACCCAGCGATGCAGTGCCGTCAAACCGGCCGCTGATCTGCGCCGATGCCATTTGCGAGTTGTCGTCCGTCGCGACCATCGCAACCGTCTTCGCCATGGTCGGATCGACTGTCGTCACCGAACCGGCGAGGCTGTTGTTCTGGACGTTGCCGACACCCGAGGCGACGTTCACCCCGACGTTGCCCGATACGGCGGCAAGCGAGCCGTCGCCGATCGAGGCGTTCAGGTGGAAGTCGTTGATCCGGGCGGTCCCCGCCGACGATTGGTTGCTGAAGATCTGCGCGTTGCCGAACACGTTGCCGACGTCCACCGACGCGAGCGCCACGTCGTTGCTCTGTGCGTTGTCGACGCCTTCGGCGATGTTCACGCCGAGATTGCCGGTCACGCCCGTTGCCGCGCCCACACCGGTCGTCGCAGTGAGCGTGCTGGCGACTTCGGTGTTGATGTACTGCGTCACGCTGCCCTTGGTCGTCACGTCGATCGCGTTGAGCGTGTTGCTGAAGGCCCAGAGCGCGTAGGCGGTGAGGGACTCGCTTTCGTGCTCATGGAGCGACTCGTTCGACGACGCGCTCGCCGAGGTCTGGCTGTGGCTCGCGTTCCACGCATAGCCGAATGCCGACAACGTTTCGCTCGCGCTTTGGGACTCGTGCTCGTGCAGGCTCGCCGACTGGTTCGCGTAGGCGTTTTCGCCCCAGATCGCACCCGCCGCGCCGACGATGTAGCCGGCCGAGGTGGTCGAGGTGCTGCCGCCCGTGGTGAAGCCGAAGGGCAGCGGGATCGCGTAGGCGGTCACGTTGGCTGCGTTGTAGGTGCCGGCGGCATAGCCGGCGCCGCCCGCGATGAACGCGGAGCCGCCGCTGTTGGCCGACTGGTGAGCACTCGCGGACTGGTTGAGCGACGCGCTTTGCTTCTCGTTCGCGTTGTAGTACAGGCCGCCCGCGGTCCAGCCGCTCGCGCTGTTCGACGTCGTCGAATGCGAGTGCGTGCTTTCGGATTCGTTGAGCGATTCCGAACTGCCGGCCGTGAAGAACGCGCCGCCCGTATCCGTCACCGACGTGAAGCTGTTGTTGACGGAAGTGGTGACCGCGCCCTTCGTATAGCTCTGGTAGAGCGGGTCGAGCGAGACGTGCGACATCATCACCGACTGGTTGTTGCTGATCACGGCCCCCGCAGTGCTGGACACACTGACGCAACCGAACAGTTCAACCCAGCCGAAGATACCGACCGTTTCCACTACGCCTGTCACGTTGAACAGGTAGGGATTGGGCGGGAACGCGAACGCGGAGCTGGCCGCCGACGCGAGAACCGCCGCTGCAATGACTGTGCGTTTCATAATACGCTCCGATACGGATGTGGCTTAGTTAAAAAAAGTGCCCGCCGGGGGACGGAGCACAAAACTGTTGGCCGTGGCATTACCGGCTCCGGCTGTCTGGTTGACTTGTACGATGCCACTGATATGCTTGAAAGCGTCGCCGCTAATCGACACTCCCTGCATGTCTTGGCCCCCCGCCGGTAGTCCCAGGCTTCCGTGTTTGGGGGCCGCCTCGGATAGTTCGATATCCGACACGGTCTCCACTTCCGCGCCCAGCGTGCCGAGCACGGTGCTGTTGCGCTGAAGGTTCGCTGTCCCGGCGCTCTGATTCACCATCAGTGCGCCCGACACGTTCGAGAATGCATTTCCCTCTATGCTTGCCGTCGTCCTGCCCGTATGCGCGGCCGCGATCGCAATCTGCTCCGAACTCGCCACGCCCGCGCCTTGCGATCCCACGCCAATCACCAGTTGATTGGCCTGCGCGTTGTCGAGTCCCGCGGTGACGTTGACGGCCAGCACGCCGGTCACGCCGTTCGCGACACCGGTCGCGATCGCCGCGGCACCGCTCACGTCGGGCACGTTCTGCGCGCGTACCGCATGGGCGTAGGCCGTCAGCGCGACGATCAGCGCGGCGCCGCTCAGGAACAGCCACGGGGCGGCAGGCAGGCGTGCGTCGCGCGCTTGCGCGCGGCCGGGGGAGCCGACGGATTTCATCGGATGCCTCCCAGCGCGCTCGTGATGGGCGCGACCGCGCTCGTCACCGAGTTCGAGATCATTCCGCCGATGCCGCCCGTCGGAACGGTCATGCCGTTCGGGTTGCGGGTGATGCTGCTGCCGGCGAGATCGCCCGTGAGGATCTGCGTGACGGCCGCCACGCCCGCGCCGCCGCCGGCCAGACCGTTCGGCGCGAGGCCGCTCGAGCCGTGCGCGTTCGTCAGGTCGACATCGGATACGAGGGTCGCCATCATCGGATCGAAGGTGTTGGCGGGAAACGTCGTGGCGCGCACCAGCACCGGGTCCTGATCGACCGGCACCGGCCGGTAGGCGATGCGCGGCGTGACGTCGCGCTCGACGATGATGTCGCCGGGATTCTCGACTTGCTGGGCGAAGGCTCCCGTGGCCGCGATGCCGAGCAACAGCAGGCAGAGCAGGCGAGGCGGCGCGAGCATGGGGTGGAGCGGGGCGATCATGTCGATTCCTTTGCAGTTCGTTGCCTGGGGCCGGCCCGTGGCGAAGAGTCGCCGCTGTGCGCGGCCGGCCTTGATCCAGATCAGATTCGGTTGTCTATCGCCGTGTGAAGCTGGCGTTGTTGCCCTGCATCGCGCGCTGCGCGTCGACCGGGATCGGCTGCGGCGTCGGCGGCGCGATCTCGTCCCACAGCGTCACCGTGCCGCCGCTGTTGCCGTTGGTGCCGAGCATCTGCGGCGTCGCGGCCACCATCACCATGCCGGCCGCGCGGCCGCGCTGCTGTTCGAGCGTGTCCTCGTCGAGCAGCGCGGAATGGTTCATCCATGCAGCATCGGCGACGAAGGTCGTGAACGAAGCGTCGGGCACGTCGGCCGTATCGGCGTCCTGGGCTGCGGCGGTAAGCGGCAGCAGCGCGGTGACGAGCACGGCGGCGAGGGTCAGTCGATAAGTGCGGAATGCATTTCGCATGGCGTCTCTCCGGTGTGCCGGGTAATGAGCGAAATGCGTGCCATCGGGCGCAAGCCGTTGTCGCACCGGGGTTCGGGAATGCACGTGCGGAATGGCCAGGGCGAAAACGGCCGAAAATGTTTCAGCGCTGAAACGGGGGGACTCGGGACTACTGCTGATTCACAAAAAGCCGATCAAAGACGACACTGAATCCAGAAAAATAAAAAATCGAATCAGAAATAACAGTCTTTCGAAATATCAACAGATGAATGTTGAATCCGCCGGGAGCCTTGAATGAAGTAGATGCGTGGGATGTGGCCGCTTTAATTTATTTGCCACGAACATCGCTTATAAGTAAGCTGCACTGACTAAATAAAGACCGTCGAGAAAGAGGCCGCAATGTCCAGGGCCCTTTGAATTAAAAAGCGCCGTTTTACGGGGGAACGCAGTTCCTGCGAAGTGAAATGGCGAATCGAGTCCGTTCCTTGGCTCCGATTCGATCCAGACGCGTGCCGGTGAGAGGCCGCGTCGCGACTACACGAACCGGGTGGGGTATGGGCGTGGCGGAAAGACATCTGATCTATTTCTCCCGCGATCCGAGTGCCGACTTGCGGCGCTCCTTCGATCAGCGGGGATGGCGCGTGGACGTCGTCGATTCGACGCGCGACATGCGCCGGGCGGCGGCCCATACCAGCGCGGCGGGCGGGCTGCTCGACCTGTCGTGCGGCTTCAAGGCGACCGAACTCCAGGATCTCGAAACCTGCCTGACCGTCCCGAACGTCGGCTGGATCGCGGCGACGCAACGCGGCCAGCTGCAGGACGCCTCGTTGCGCAGGCTGGTGCGCGACTACTGTTTCGATTACGTGACGGTGCCGTACGAAGGCGAGCGCATCGTCGAATCGATCGGCCACGCCTACGGAATGATTACGCTGACGGAACGCCTCGTGCCGCTCGGCGGTCGGGGCGAAGGCGAGATGGTCGGCACGTGCGACGCGATGCTCGGACTCTTCAAGATGATTCGCAAGATCGCGGCAACCGACGCGCCGGTGTTCATCTCGGGCGAATCGGGCACGGGCAAGGAGCTCACTGCGGTGGCGATTCACGAACGTTCGTCACGCAATGCGGCGCCGTTCGTCGCGATCAATTGCGGCGCGATTCCGCCGGCCCTGCTGCAGGCCGAACTGTTCGGCTACGAGCGCGGCGCGTTCACCGGCGCGAATCAGCGCAAGATCGGCCGCGTCGAGTCCGCGCACGGCGGCACGCTTTTTCTCGACGAGATCGGCGATCTGCCGCTCGAAAGCCAGGCGAGCCTGCTGCGGTTCCTGCAGGAGAGCAAGATCGAGCGGCTGGGCGGACATCAGTCGATTCCGGTGGATGTACGGATCATCTGCGCGACGCACGTCGATATGCAGGCCGCGCTGCGCGCCGGACGCTTTCGCGAGGATCTGTTCCATCGTCTGTGCGTGCTGAAGGTCGACGAGCCGCCGCTGCGCGAGCGCGGCAAGGATATCGAGGTGCTGGCGCGGCACATGCTCGAACGTTTCAAGGGCGATGCGCACCGGCGGCTGCGCGGCTTCTCGCCGGATGCGATCGCCGCGCTGCATAACTACGCGTGGCCGGGCAACGTGCGCGAACTCATCAATCGGGTGCGGCGCGCGATCGTGATGTCCGAGGGGCGCACGATCGCCGCGGCGGATCTCGAACTGGCGGACTATGCCGACCTCGCGCCCGTGTCGCTCGTCGAGGCGCGCGAGGCCGCGGAACGCCGCGCGATCGAGATCGCGCTGCTGCGCCACGGCGGGCGTTTCGCCGATGCCGCGCGCGAGCTGGGCGTGTCGCGCGTGACGCTGTACCGGCTGCTGTGCGCGCACGGGATGCGCGATCGCGACGCCGCGCCGGACGGGGTGCCGGCGGCGGTGCCGGGCTGACTGACGCGGGGCTTGGTAAAATCGGCGGGTACGGCCGTTTTCCCGGCTGAAGGAACCCGCATGAAACAGTATCTCGATCTCGTCCGCACCATCCTCGATACCGGCACCTGGCAGGACAATCGCACCGGCATTCGCACGATCAGCATGCCCGGCGCGACATTGCGTTTCGATCTGCAGCAGGGCTTTCCCGCCGTGACCACGAAGAAGCTCGCATTCAAGTCGGCGATCGGCGAACTGGTCGGATTCCTGCGCGCGACACGCAGCGCCGCCGAGTTCCGCGCGCTCGGCTGCAAGGTCTGGGATGCGAACGCGAACGACAACGCGCAGTGGCTCGCCAATCCGTATCGAACCGGCGTGGACGATCTCGGCGACGTCTATGGCGTGCAATGGCGCCGCTGGCCCGGCTACAAGGTGCTGGACGCCGATGCCGCCGCGCAGATCGACGATGCGGTGTCGCGCGGCTACCGGCGCATCACGGCGTTCGACGAGGACGGCGCGCGGAAGGTGCTGCTGTACAAGGCGATCGATCAGCTGCGCGAATGCCTCGACACGATCATGCGCGAGCCGTCGAGCCGCCGCATCCTGTTTCACGGCTGGAATCCCGCCGCGCTCGACGAGATCGCGCTGCCGGCCTGCCATCTGCTGTATCAGTTCCTGCCGAACGTCGCGAAGCGCGAGATCTCGCTGTGCCTGTACATCCGCAGCAACGACGTCGGCTTGGGTACGCCGTTCAATCTGACGGAGGGCGCCGCGCTCCTGACGCTGGTCGGTCGGCTGACGGGCTACACGCCGCGCTGGTTCACGTATTTCATCGGCGATGCGCATATCTACGAGAATCAGCTCGACATGCTGCAGCAGCAGTTGCAGCGCGAGCCGTTCGACAGCCCGCGCCTCGCGATCGACGCCCGCGTGCCGGCGTACGCGGAGACCGGAGTCTATGCGCCCGAATGGCTCGAGAAGATCGAACCGTCCGATTTCTCGCTCGTCGACTACCGGCACCACGAGCCGCTGACCGCGCCGATGGCGGTCTGAGCGATCGCTCGGGTTCGACAAAAAGCCCGCGAGGTACCTCGCGGGCTTTTTTTGCCGAGACTGACCCGTCCTGAAATAGGTTGACACTTTTTCGCCGAAACGAAGAGGTGCCAAGTGGAGCAAGGGATCAAGCGGACACAGCGAGACTACAGCCTGGCTTTTAAGCTGTCGGTGGTGGCGCAGGTCGAGAAAGGCGAACTGGGCTACAAAGAGGCGCAGCAGCGTTACGGCATCCAGGGTCGCTCGACGGTGCTGGTATGGTTACGCAAGCACGGCTTGCAGGATGGGGCCGATCCATCCGGCCGTGCACGATCGGGTTCCACCATGCCAAAGCAAGACTCGAAGCCGCTCACGCCGGAGCAGCGCATCAAGGAGTTGGAGACGCAGTTGCGAGAGGCGCAGGACAAAGCCGCGCTGTTCGAGGCGGTGCTCGACGTGATGCGCAAGGATTACGGGATCACCGTAAAAAAGCCTTCGGGCAGGTCGTCGCGCAAAAGCGGATCGAAAAGCTGAGCGTTGAGCGAGCCTGCCGCTACATGGGCATCAGCCGCCAAGCGTATTACAAGCGATGTCGCAGCGAGGAGCGGCGCTGCTCGCAAGCCGAAACCGTGACAACGCTAGTGCGGGATGTACGGCTGCGCCAGCCGAGACTCGGGACACGAAAACTGCACCATCTGCTCGGGCCGGCATTGGTCGAGCGCGGCATCAAGCTGGGTCGAGATCGGCTGTTCGATGTGCTGCGCGCCGCACGTCTGCTGGTCGTACCGCACCGGGCGTACCACAAGACGACACAAAGCCATCATCGCTTCCGACGTCATCCGAATCTGCTGAAACCCGGGCCGGATCAGATCGTACCGACTGGACCTGAACAGGTGTGGGTGGCCGACATCACGTACCTGCCGACGGCTGGCCCGTTTGTGTATTTGAGCCTCGTCACCGATGCGTTCTCGCGCAAGATCGTCGGTTATCACGTTCACGACAGCCTGCAAACCGAGCAGGTCAGCCAGGCGCTGAAGAAGGCGTTGCGCAGGCGCCAGACCCGCCAGCCATTGATCCATCACTCCGATCGCGGGGTCCAGTACTGCTCGACCTACTATCAGGATATCCATCGGCGTCACGGTTTGCGCTGTTCGATGACGGACGGCTACGACTGCTATCAGAATGCCCTGGCCGAGCGGGTCAATGGCATCCTCAAGGGCGAGTTCCTGCTGCAACGTCCTGCTGACCTTGAACAGGCTGCCAAGATGGTCGACCAGTCGGTGCGCATCTACAACCATGAGCGGCCACATGCTGCCCTGAAATACAAAACGCCCGATGCGATGCATCGGGCGTTCTAGCGTCTGGATACTGTCAACCTATTCCAGGACTTGACAGACGGTCAGCCGCGATGCGGCTCGTCCCGATGGGCGCTGCTGTGCTGCTCCGGATGCTCCTGGTGTGCCGGGCGCGGGGCTTCCTCGTGCGGCGGCGGGTTGTGCGGCGCTTGCGCGGGCGGCAGCGACGGACGCGGCTCCATCCGCGGCGCGGGCTGCGGACGCGGCTCGTTGGCGGGTGGCCGGTAGTCGTTGCGTGGCGGCGTTGGGAAGCTCGGCCGCGCTTCTTGCGGCCGGGCGTCGCGCCACGGCTCGACCGGCTGCGGCCGTTCGGCCGGCTCGGGCGCGGCGCGCGGCGCGCGGATCGGCGGCAGCGCATTCTGCGCGGGCGAGCGGGCAGGCAACTGCGTGTTCGCCCGCTGCTGGTCGATCGGCGGATGCGGCTGGGTCCAGGTGGGCGCCGTGTTCTGCGGGCGTTCGGCCGGGGCGTGCTCGCTGCCGCGCGCCTCGTTGGCGAAGCCGGCGGACGGGGGATGCGGGACACCGTTGGCGGGTGCGGTCGGGTTGGCGTTCGGCCGGATCATCGCGCTCGGCTCCGGTTCCTGGGCGCGCGGCGCGTTTTGCGGCGCGCGTTCGGGCTCGCTCCGCGCGGCGGCGTTGGCCGGACCGGGTTGCGCGGCGCGACCGGGCTGCATCACGGGCGTGCGGGTGTTGACGAGCTGCACGTTGCGCATCTCGAACCGGGGCTGGCCGGCCTGTCCGGCAGCGCCGGCCGGGCTGACCGGCCGCTGCGCGTAGTTGGGCGGCGGGCTGCTCTTGACGACCGGCGCGCCGGCGCCCGGCACCCGTCCGCCGCTTTGCGCGAAGTGCTGCGCGAGCTGGTCGTTATAGGCCGCCGGCACGACCGGATTGCGGGTCGCGACGATCGAGCGCTGCAGCGCGGCGGTGGGCGGCTGGTAGATCGCGTTGCGCAGGCCGCCGGCGAAGCTCTGGCGCACCGGTGCGATGGCGGGCCCGCCCGCGCCCGCATGCGCGTTGCGCCATTGCTGGGGGTCGACCTTCTGCGCGAAGCGCGAAGCCGATTGCCCTTGCACGAACGCGGTGGCGGGCACGGCCGTCACCGCGTTCGGCGCGCGGTAGTTGATATAGGTCTTGTTGATGTTGGTGATGTTCGTCACGTTGGTGATGTTGACCGTCTTGTTCACCGTCATGTTGTTGACGACCGTCTGGTTCACGCGCTGGTAGTAGTGCGGACTCCAGCCGCCCCAGCCCGGATGCCAGGCTTCGTGCGGCCCGAGCGGGAACCACGCGACTCCGGCGGCGACGGCGCCGCCGACCGCGAGTCCGATGCTCCAGTCGAACCCGCCGCCGCCCCCGCCGACGAAAGCGACGAGCGCGGGCGCATAGCACGGCCGGGCGGTTTCGACGATCGGCCCCGGCACCCATGCCCACGAGTCGTCGACATAGGCCCAGCGCCCGTAGTGATACGGCGCGAAGCCCCACGGCGCATCGTCGATCCAGGTCCAACCCCACGGCGCCTGCCAGATCCAGTGGCCGGTGTGATACGGCGCCCAGCCCGCCGGCACCGCGTTCGGGATCCACACGGCGCCGTACTGCGAGTCGTCGCGCCATGAACCGTTGGCGTCGAGATCCTGGTAGCCGGGAATATCGCGCGACACGTAGCGCGCGGATACCGAGCGATCCTCGGCCGCGTCGCGGCTGGCGGCCCACTGGTCGAGCGCATCGGGCGCGGGCACCGCGTATTCGCCGGCCACCTGCAGGTTGGTGCCGCTGAAGACGATCTGCTGGCCGGCCGAGATCGGCATCTGGCCGCCGTCCCCGTAGACGGTCGCGCTGCCGCGCCGCACGGTCACGGTGGTGCTCGAGCCGTTCGGCGCGACGTCGACGCGATAGTCGCCCGGGCCGCCGACGGCCAGCGCGAGATTCGGCGTATCGATCTCGTACGATGTGCCGGACGGCAGTTCGCGCACGTGCGTCGACAGCGTGCCGAGCGCCACTTTCAATTGCGTGGCGGTGTCGTCGAGATTGAGGATGGCCAGGTTCGTCGAATCGCCGAGCCGCACGGCGGTCGAGCCGATGTGCAGTTCCGAGCGCGCCCCCGCGTCGTTCCAGAGCTGGTCGCCCGTCGTGAGCGGCCGGTTGACGGCCGCATAGGCCCAGTCGCTTGCGCCCGCGGGCTCGGTCGTGACGGCACCCGACAGATAGTTGAGCCGCGCGACGCGGCTCGGCGGATCGCCGCCCGGCTGCTGGGCGGCGCTCTGGTAGGACGGATCGTCGGGCATTTGCGCGAAGGCCGGCGGCAGCGCGACGAGCGCGGCGAGGGCGAGGAGCATGTAGCGGGCGAGGCGGTTGAGTCTGAGCGGTTGGGTAGCGGGCGTTTTCATCGTTGTCTCTTGTTTTATCCGGCGCTGCGTTGCGCCGTACGAGTCAACTCTATCCGCGCGCGATATTTCAGTGGGGCGTGTTTTGTAATGCGATTGGACGTGCCTGTAACAAATCTTGTCTGCGACCCGAATCCGTCAACCGACCGCAAAACACCTGTCATGCCGCAGTAAGCAAACGGCCGAACTGATGCTGTCCCGCCGGGGTAATGCGCAGCACGCGCGGCTGGCCGGCGCGCTCGACCCAGCCGTGGCCGCAAAAGCTGTCGAGCAGCGCGGCGCCGAGTGCGCCGCCGAGATGGGGGCGGCGCTCGCTCCAGTCGAGACAGGTGCAGGCGAAGCGCCGCCGCCGCGTGCGCTGGCCGCCCACATCGATGCCCCATTCGGCGAACTGCGCGGCGCCGGCGTCGGTCGCGTCGAGCGGGCCGTCTCCCGCTGTGAGCCAGCCGCGCGCGACCATCCGCTCGAACACCTGGACGGCGAGCTCGCCCGCCATGTGGTCGTAGCAGGTACGCGCATAACGCAGGTCGAGCGGCACGGTGCGGGCCGGCCGCGGCGTCGGGCGTTCCGCCGCCGCGGCCTGGGCGACGTTCGCGAGCGCTTCGATGGAGGCGGCGATGTCGGGCGACGCGATCCGGTAATAGCGGTGCCGGCCGCGGCTTTCCAGCGCGAGCAGTCCGCCGTCGGTGAGGCGGGCGAGATGGGCGCTGCCCGCCGACGGCGACAGCCCGGCGAGCATCGTCAGTTCGCCGGCGGGACGCGCGCTGCCGTCCATCAGCGCCCACAGCATCGCGGCCCGTCCGGGGTCGGCCAGCAGCGCGCCGATCCGGCTGAGGCCAGGAAAATGGTGTTGCGTAGCGGAGGACATGGCGGGCTCCCGGTGAGTGCTGGTCCGCGCAGTGTATGCGCGGCACGGCATCCGATGGTTCAGCTTCGCGCGAAATGTCGGATGCGGCGATTGGGCGCGGGCAGCCCGGACGGCGGAGCGGGGCGCGTAGAATGCGATTTCCCCGTTGCCACCCTTCAAACCTGCGCCGCCGCCCGATGAAAACGCTTCTTGCCGCCGTACTTGCCGGATTGATCTGCGCTGCTTGCGCACATGGCGGGGCAACCGCGTCCGGACCCGGAACCGGCAGCGTCGAGATGTACGGCACGATCGACCAGGGCGTGACGTTCCGCAAGTAATGCGGACGCCGCGCATCAAGCGGCGTCGATACGCGCCGCCAGGCCGTCGAGAATGACCGCGAGCCCCTGCTCGAAGAGCGCGTCCGGCCCTGCGCGGCCGATCTCCGCGAAGATCGCCCGCAGGAACGCCGAAGGCGCGGCCGTCGTCTGACCCGCGGCCCGAGGCGGCTCGCGATCGTTCGTTTCGTCGGATTGCTGCTCCAGCACCGCGCCGATCACGTAGTGGCTCACCATCACCAGCGCGTTGGCCGCCGCGACCGGCTCGAAGCCCGAGTCGCACAGCAGCCGGATCTTCGCTTCCACGGCGCCGTAGTGCGGCGCGCCCGGGCGCGTGCCCGCGTGAATCCTGGCGCCGTCGCGATAAGCCAGCAGCGCCGCGCGGAAGCTGCGCGCGTTGTCGGCCATGAAGGTGCGCCAGTCGTCGCCGTCGCGCGGCGAGGCGAGCCGATGGCGCTCGCTCAGGATCGTCTCCGCGAGGGCGTCGAGCAGCGCGCGCTTGCTGTTGAAATGCCAGTAGAGCGCCGGCTGCTGCACGCCCAGCCGGTCGGCCAGCAGGCGGGTCGTCAGGCCGTCCATGCCGACTTCGTTCAGTAATTCCAGTGCAGCCTTGATCACGCTTTCGCGTTGCAGCTTCGCCACGAGTCGGGCCCTCTCGTCATTGATAATTTATCGTCGATAAATTATAGTCCGGCAAAAATTTATCATCGATAAATTTATCGGATACGGGTGCCGGGGAGCGAAATGAAACGAACGATGGGTGTGGCGGCGTTGACGGTCGGGCTCGATGCGCTAGGCGCCGGCTGCGTGATGCCGGTGCTGCCGGGACTGCTGCGTGCGCTGGGGGCGGCGGGCGCGTCGGTCGCGTGGCATTACGGCGTGTTGATCGCGTTGTACGCCGCGATGCAGGTCGCGTGCGCGCCGCTGCTGGGCCGGCTGTCGGATCGCTACGGCCGCCGGCCGGTTCTGCTGGCGTCGCTCGCCGGCGCGACGCTCGACTATCTGGTGGCGGCGCAGGCGACGGGGCTGGCGATGGTTTATGCGGCGCGCATCGTGGCCGGCATCACCGGCGCGACCGGCTCGGTGGCGTCGTCGTGCATCGCGGATGCGGCGGCGCCGCGCGAGCGGGCGCGCTACTTCGGTCTGATCGGCGCGTGCTACGGCGGCGGCATGATCGCGGGGCCGGTGCTGGGGGGGCTGCTGGGCGGCGTTTCGTTGCAGGCGCCGTTCGTGATGGCGGCGCTGCTGAACGGCGCGGCATGCGTGGTTGCGTGGCGGCTGTTGCCTGCCACGCAACGCGGCGGGCACGCGCCCGAATCCGCCGCGTCCGGGCCGCGCCGTTCGCTGCGGTTCGATGCGAATGCGCGACGGCTGATCGGCGTGTACTTCGTCATGCAGTGGGTGGGACAGGTGCCGGCGACGCTGTGGACGATCTTCGGCGCGGACCGTTTTCACTGGAATGCCGGCATGATCGGCGGATCGCTGGCGGGCTTCGGCGTGTTGCATCTGCTGGTCCAGGCGCGCGTTGCCGGGCCGGCGGTCGAGCGATGGGGCGAGCGACGGGTGCTGATCGCCGGCATCGGTATCGACGCGACGGGCTACGTGCTGGTCGCGTGCGCGGCGAGCGGATGGCAGATGATCCCGGCGATGTTGTGCCTGGGCGCCGGCGGTGTCGGCATGCCCGCGATGCAGGGCTTGCTGAGCCGGCAGGTCGAGCCGGACCGGCAGGGCGAGCTGCAGGGCGTGCTGGCGCGCGTGACGGGCGTCGGCGCGATCGGCGGCCCGCTTGTCTTCAGTGCGCTGCATACGGCGACGGCCGCGTCGTGGGATGGCTGGACATGGTTGGCCGGCGCGTCGCTCTATCTGCTATGCGCGCCGGTGTGGTTGAGTCGCCGCGTGGCGCGTCGCGGCGACGCGCGACAAGGCAATGGGCGGGGCGGCGCCGGGTTGGCATGAATTGATGCATGATTGTCATTTCAGCCAGATGTCCGGATGGGACGATACCACTCATGCGAGGCTCCAGTTCGGGTGCTTGGCGTCCGCTGCCCGGCAGATCGTCGGACAGCCGTTGAAACGCCGCGCGGAGCGACTGAGCGCAGCGCCGTGCCGGCACCGGTCCGCGACGATCGCGCCGGGCCGCCGGATCGAACCAGGGAGACGCAATGACGAAGCAGATCGCGGGGACCGTGCCGCCGGTCAGGCATGTGGTGTTCGCGGTACCGCCCGATCTCGTGCTGCTCGATGCGGCCGGGCCGCTCGAAGCGTTCTGGCGGGCCGAACTGATCTCGGGTGGCTCACGCGACGCGGCGCGGGCCTATCGCCTGACGGTCGCATCGATCGACGGCGGACTGGTGGACAGCTATCCGGGGCTGCCGATTGCGACCGTGCGCCTCGATACGCTCGACGGCGCGCCGATCGACACGCTGATCGTGCCCGGCATGCCGGGCGATGCCGGGCCGTATCTGCAACCGGCGCTGGTCGACTGGATCGCTGCGCGGGCGCCGTCGGTGCGGCGCGTGTGTTCGGTCTGCACTGGGGCCTTCTATCTGGCGGCGGCGGGGCTGCTCGACGGACGGCGCGCGACCACGCATTGGCGCAGCGCGGCGTTGCTCGCGAGCCGCTTTCCGCGCGTCGAGGTGGACGCCGAGCCGATCTTCATTCGAGACCCGCGCGGCAGCCGGGCGGTCTGGACCTCGGCGGGCGTGACGGCGGGGATCGACCTGACGCTCGCGCTGATCGACGAGGATCTGGGCCATGCGGTGGCGATGCAGGTCGCGCGGCGGCTCGTGGTGTACATGAAGCGCCCGGGCGGGCAGTCCCAGTTCAGCGCGGCGCTGGCGGTGCAGACCACCGAGGGCTCGGGCGCGTTCGATGCATTGCACGGCTGGATGGCCGCGCATCTGCGCGGCGACCTGTCGGTGGCGCGGCTGGCCGAGCGGGTACGGATGAGTCCGCGAACGTTCGCGCGCCGCTATGTCGACGAAACGGGCCACACGCCGGCGAAGGCCGTGCTCGTGATGCGGGTCGAGGCAGCGGCGCGCGCGCTGGTGGACTCGCGCCGGCCGCTGAAACGGATCGCGCTCGAATCGGGGCTCGGCAGCGAACAGACTCTGCGGCGGGCGTTCGTGCGGCGCTTCGGCGTGCTGCCGCTCGACTACCGGGAACGCTTCGCCACGCCGCTCTGAGCCGGCGAGGGGGCGCGGCGGCTTGTCGCAGCCCGCCGTATAATCGAGCCCTTCCCGCAATACAGCAGAACGGAGCCATGATGCCCACCTCGCCCACCGCACCGGTCGATCGGACCGAAACCGTGTTTCGCTTTCTTGCCGAGCCGACGTCCGTGAATTTCGGCGGCAAGGTGCATGGCGGCGCGCTGATGAAATGGATCGACGAGACCGCTTACGCGTGCGCGGCGATCTGGTCGAGCCGCTATTGCGTGACGGTCAGCGTCGGCAATATCCGTTTCCAGCGGCCGATCCTGGTCGGCAACCTGGTCGAGCTGAAAGCGCGGGTGGTGGCGACCGGCCGTACCAGCATGCATATCCACGTGTCGGTGCATGCGGGCGATCCGAAGGGCGGCGTGCTGCGCCAGACGACCGATTGCCTGGTGGTGTTCGTGGCCGTCGACGAGAACGGCAATCCGGTACCCGTGCCCCCGTTCGTGCCGGCCAACGACGAGCAGCAGCGGCTCGCCCAGTACGCGATGGACGTGAAGGCGGCGCTCGACAAGATCGTCGAACTGAAGCCGGAAGAGGTGGCCAAAGGGGCGGTCTGAGCATCGGGTTGCCGGATCCGCAGGCCTGCGCCGCGCGGGATGCGCGCGCCGGGTTGCCGTTTTCGCGATGCGCCCGGCCGGCGCGGCGTCGGCGGGCCGGCCGGAGGTTCGACCGGCCGCGGGCTGAATGCAGCGTTGCGCAGCGGGTTGCGCGCGGACGACCTGCCGTGACCTGTCCCGCACGTGGCGAATCGCCCGGCTTTCTCTTTCTATCGGGTGCCGGGCGTTCCCGTACCGCCCATCCTGCCCTTCGCCCATCGGATCGTCTTGCCGATTCCCATGCGCAGCCTTTGCTCGACGCGGCTCGAGATGCGCATCGCTTGCCAGGACGCCAGCAGGATCGCGCCGACGATCACGGCCGTGGACACCATCACGGGCGAGCACGGATGGACGTCGAACGGGTGCCATGACGCGAACGTATGGAACTGGGCGCAGAACGGCACGTCCCGACTTTCCTTGATACCGAGGCTGCTCCAGGCGCCGATCGTCACCAGCATGAGCAGACCGGCCAGGAACTGGAACAGATCCCACAGAGCGACGGCGAAGAACAGTCCGACCAGGCTCGCGCCGATCAACCTGCCGTCCACATGCAGGAGCAGGTGCGCAAGCGCCAGGAGGACGACGGCGAGTGCCATGACGATCGTTCTCGGAATGCGGGCGACGGCCATCAGCAAACCATAGGCGGCGAATGCCCAGCCGGCGGTCGCGATCGCATCCGGAATCGCGGTGTCGAGGGCGATCCGCAGACCGACCAGCAGCACGCCCAGCGCGAAGATCGCGCCGTTCAGCGCGGCGCTGGTGCGCGACTGATGCGTGAGGCCGTTGGCGACGAAGTAGAACCCCAGGATCGGCAGCTTCAGCGACGCAAACAGGATGCCGACCGGTCCGAGTCGCGCCGCCTTGCTCGCCAGCGTGTTCTGCAGCGTGGCGAGCGTGTGCGCGAGGGTTCGCGTGAACAGATCCGACCCGGCCTCGCCGAGCAGGGTTTCGCTCGAGACCAGCCCGTCTTCGAGACGCTGCGCGGCTTGCTCGGGGGAGAACGGGTGGGCCGAGTCCCCCACGCCGAGCGTTTTCAGCATGGCTCCGCTCGCATTGGCGTTGTCGGCGCCCTTCGACTGATCCCAGGCGATCGCGTCGTACAGCGCGGGCAGTTCCTCGCGCAAGATGCCGTAGTGCAGGCGCAGCGTAACGATCTCGGCGCAGATCGGCAGCGAATCCGGCAGCGGCTGGCTTAGATCGTCCAGGAAGGCGAGTTCAGCCCGGAGCAGACGCGCATAGCAGCGCTTCGCCCAGGTACAGAGCAGTTCGTTCTTGAGCGGCCTGGACGGCACGGAATCGAGCGAGATGTCCTTGATCAGCGCGAAGGCGGCGTCCGCATGCCTGAAAAAGAACCGGTGCAGGCGCTCCGGATTCAGCAGGATCCGGGTCAGCCGTTCGGCACCGTCCAGCCGTCCGTAGGTCCAGTCGTTCGCGCGCCACGACTGTTTGTAGAAGGCGGCGAAATGGCCCAGCTGCAACCCCAGCAGTTTCTGTTTCGCGGCGTCAGGGCCGCCGATCGGACTCTTCGCATTGCCGCTGATCTGGATCAGTTCGATCACGGCGTCCTCGGCCAGCGAGTCGTGGTCGTTGAACGCGTATTCGATGACCTCGAATTGCAGGAGCCGGTACAGGATCGACTCTTGCGTCGGCGCTTCCCCGGGGTCGGTGGCGCTCAGGCGGGAGGCAAGCGTATTCAGCGCCTCGGCTTGCGACCGGTCGGCTTCTCTCAATCTGCCGTGTTGCTTGCTGGCCTGCACGATGCCGATGGCGACGCCTGTGGCATCCAGCAGCACGCCGGCGATGTCGAACATGAGGACTGCGCACTGCTCGCGTCGCTCCGTCGTCGACAGGAAGCTGAACATGTCGATGAACTGCTGCTGGACAACCTCGATGCCGCCGGCCTGGCCCGCGTGCAGGTGAGGGTTGGCGAGATAGACCGAATCGGCGAAGGCGTTCGCCTTCGCTGCCCAGGTGCGCTGTTCATCCGCGCGCTGCTTCGTCGACAGTTTGACGATTGCGTATGCGCGTTGCCAGAGCGCGGGGAGGACGGGGTGTGACGCGGACGCCGGCACTGCATCCGGCTCGCTGTCGGGCACATCGGGGTTCCACGTCCAGACCGCCGCTTGTTTGTCCCGGCGCCATCCCCGGGGTCGCGGCCTTCGCGTATGCGCCGCCGTTTTCCCCTCGTCGCGTCGATACGAATCGGACCAGTCGCCGGTGCCGGTCTCCGCGTTTTCGCCGATGTCGGAGGCGGCCGGCCGCAGAACCGGCGGAACGCCGGGCGCCGCGTAGTCCTGCAAGTTCTGGGCGATGCGAAGCAGATCCAGCAGAACCTTGATCGCGAATTCGACCGGGAAGAGACCCCATTCCCAGCTTGTCTTGCTGTTGTCCTGGTGCGTGGCGTGCGACGGCCACGTTTTCGGGATCCAGCCGTCCCAGTCGATCGATTCGAACACGTAGCGCATCTGCTCGCGTCCGCGTTTGCTCATCAGCCGATCGGGCACCCGGCGCTTCGCCTCCTGCAGATCGTTGCAGACGCTCTGGAAGGCATCCGTGATCCGTCGCGTGCGGTATACCTTGAACAAGGAGCCGGCGAGTTCGGCGAGCTTGCCCGGATCGAGCGTGGCCAGCGTCAAGACGTTGTTGCGGCGATGCCGCACTATCTCGTTATGGGAGGCGATCTCCTGCAATTGATCGGCGATGGTCTGCGATTGCGGAATGCCCAGGATGCTCGCGGTCAGCACGTCGGAGAGCGGCGGCATCGAACCGTCGGGATGTTTGGGCGGACCGTCGCCCGGGTCGGGATTGACATACGCGAGTACCCGGCGCACGCCGTGGTGCCGAGGCATCTGGAACATCGCTTCCAGCGCGCCGTGAAACGGCTTGTTGTCGAGAATGCCGCCGTCGACGACATAGCGCCGTTCAGGAAGCGGCTTGCCCGATGCGTCCTGAAGGTGGGTGTCGCACGGACGCCCCTTGACGACGGAAGGCTCGAATGCGAACGGAAACGACGCGCTCGAGCGTGCCGCGCGGGCCAGCGGGCCGATCACGTCGTCGCGATTCGCGAAATCGTCGTGGTTTTCCTTGCGGCCGAAGTGGAAGCTCGCGCGGTAGTCGACGTCGTTGACCGGCGTCCCGAGGTCGTCGACATGGTGACCCTGACGGCCGCTCAGCAGCGTGGCGGTCAGACGCAAGTCGATCGGCATCGCATCCGGACCCAGGATCGGCGTACTGCGGTTGCGGGCAAGCTCGGCGAGCGCGCTCTGGATGCCGGGGAGAAAATACTCGTCGCCCTTCAGCAACGAGCCGGGGTTTTCGCCGATCGGATGCCGCAGCAGATCGTCGAAGGTCGCGGTCCTCATCCAGACGTTGCGCAGCTCCGAGAACTCCCCGCCGTACAGCAGCGCGACGGCCAGCGCCGCGCCGTTGATCCCGCCCGCGCTGGTGCCGCTGATGACATCGACGCGCGCCGACGTGCGGGTCATCGCGAGCAGCCGGGAATAGACCGGGTGCTGGCGACGAACCAGCCGGAAGATTTCCTGGGTGACGCCGCCCATCCAGACGGCCAGACTCACGCCGCCGCTCATCACGAGGGCGATCCGGAGTTCTTCGTCGTTATCGCTGGTCATCGCTCATCTCCCGAACGATCCGGCGTCGGCGCGTCGATCGAAGCCGCTGCCGTCCCGCGCCGTTGCGCAGTCGGCGTATCGCGACAGGGCTCCCCTCAGGCGCTACACCGGGCGCGGGATGCCGCGAAGGCGATCCGACGTTCCCGTCGCGCGGAGCCGTGCCCGCGGACGCATCGGTGACGCGCGAGATTCCATGTACCCGACGTCGCGGGACGACGCGTCGATTCGATCAACATCTTGCGGCACGCTGTCTGGCGTGCCGCACCGGAAATGGATTCGACAGCGCAGCGTCGGGGAGATGTGGGAAGCGCGGCGACGGAATCTCAGCATCGAGCCGCGATGGCGTGCGCGCGGGCGCGCCACGCGCTCGGCGGATGTCCCGCCGCCGCATTCATGCGTGACCCCGTTGCTGTGGTTCGTGTTCCGCTGTCTTCCTAACCACTAAACATAGGTCAAACAACTCGAATGAAAATGAATTCCTGCTAAGGGGTTGTGCGGATGAGGCCGGTTTGCCCGGCGCGTGCCCATTGGCGAAGTTGGACGACGGGCGGAACGCATCGCGGTCCGTCTCGCACGGACGTGCGTCGGTGCGTCATGTCATCGGGCAATGACGTGCGCGAAGGCCGTCGACCGTTGCGCGGAACCGCACGATGTGCCGGAGCAGGGTGATCCGGCGCGCGAGGCGGCCGGATGCCGTGCGCGATCTTTCCATGAGGAGAGGGTGTCGGCGTCGACGCGGGATGTCGCGCCGAGGCACCGAGGGCGAGCGCGGCGGCGATCGCCCGTTCGACGCCGAACGCCGCGCTCCGTTTCCTCGTCGAGCGGCGTTTCAATGGCCGCCGACCATCTCCGCCGGGCGCACCCATTCGTCGAACTGCGCTTCGGTGACATACCCCAGCGCCAGCGCCGCGGCCTTCAGCGTGGATCCTTCCTTGTGCGCCTTCTTTGCGATCTGCGCGGCCTTGTCGTAGCCGATATGCGGATTGAGCGCCGTCACCAGCATCAGCGACTCGTTGAGCAGCGTGTCGATCCGCGCGCGATTCGGCTCGATGCCGACCGCGCAGTGATCGTTGAAGCTGAGCGCGCCGTCGGCGAGCAGCCGCACCGACTGCAGCACGTTGTGCGCAATCATCGGCCGGAAGACGTTCAATTCGAAATTCCCGCTCGCCCCGCCGAAATTCACCGCGACGTCGTTGCCGAACACCTGGCAGCACAGCATCGTCAGCGCTTCGGACTGCGTCGGGTTGACCTTGCCCGGCATGATCGAGCTGCCCGGTTCGTTCTCCGGAATCGACAGTTCGCCGAGTCCGCAGCGCGGACCGCTCGCGAGCCAGCGCACGTCGTTGGCGATTTTCATCAGGCTCGCGGCGACGGTCTTCAGCGCGCCGTGCGCGAACACCAGCGCATCCGCCGCCGCCATCACCTCGAACTTGTTCGGTGCGGTCACGAACGGCAATTGCGTCAGCTTGCCGATCTCGGCGGCGACCGCGGCGGCGAATGCCGGATGCGCGTTGAGGCCGGTACCGACCGCCGTGCCGCCCTGCGCGAGCTGGTAGAGATGCGGCAGCGCCGATTCGACGTGCCGGATGCCCTGCTCGAGCTGCGCGACGTATCCGGAAAACTCCTGGCCGAGCGTCAGCGGCGTCGCGTCCTGCAGGTGCGTGCGGCCGATCTTCACGATGCCGGCGAACGCCTTGGCCTTCGCGTCGAGCGTCGCGCGCAGCGTCTCCAGCGCGGGCAACAGATGGCGGGTGATCGCGTAGGCGGCCGCGACGTGCATCGCGGTCGGAAACACGTCGTTCGACGATTGGCCGCGGTTCACGTCGTCGTTCGGATGCACCTTGCGCGCTTCGCCGCGCACGCCGCCGAGCACTTCGCTCGCGCGGTTCGCGATCACTTCGTTCAGGTTCATGTTGGTCTGCGTGCCGGAGCCCGTCTGCCAGACGGCCAGCGGAAATTCGTCCGGATGCCGGCCGGCGATGATCTCGTCGGCGGCGGCGACGATCGCGCGGGCCTTGTCGTCCGCCAGCACGCCGAGTTCGAGATTGACCGTGGCCGCGGCGCGCTTGATGACCGCCAGCGCGTGGATCAGCTCCGGCGACTGCTTTTCGGTCGAGATCTTGAAGTTCTGCAGCGACCGCTGCGTCTGCGCACCCCAGAGCCGCGCATCGGGCACGGCGATCTCGCCGAACGTGTCGCGTTCCATCCGTACTGCTTCGCTCATGATTCACTCCATCGGATAAGAGGAAAGGCCGCGCGGCGCGCGGCGAAATAGCGTAAGTAGGGACATGGGCGCCGTTCTGGCGACGGCGTCCTGAAACGACAAGCATAGCGCCGCGCGCGATTTCGCGTCGCGGCGCCGGCTCAGGCGCGCGCGGCGAGCGATGCGCTCTTGCGGTGAAAGCGCCACGTCATCAGCACGGCGACGCTCGCCAGCCCGGCGGCGAGCCCCCACCACAGCCCGCGCACGCCGAGACCGGCATGGAACGCGAACCAGTAGCCGGTCGGGAAGCCGATGCCCCAGTAGCCGAGGGTCGCGGCGAGCATCGGGATGCGGGTGTCCTTCAGGCCGCGCAGGCAGCCGGAGCCGACCGTCTGCATGCCGTCGACGATCTGGAAGATCGCCGCGATGCCGAGCAGCGACATCGCGAGCGCGACGGTATGCGCGTTGGCCGGATCGTCGAGGTTCAGGTACAGGCCGACGATCGCGTGCGGCGCGACGATCAACACCAGACCCGACAGCGACATGAACGCGACGCCGAGCCCGAGCGCGACGAAGCCCGCGTGGCGCGCCGCGACGGGCGAGCCCGCGCCGGCCCAGAAGCCGACCCGCACGTTGGCCGCCTGGCCGATCGAGAGCGGCACCATGAAGGCTACCGACGCGACATTGAGCGCGATCTGGTGCGCGGCCAGCGACGATTCGCCGAGCACGCCGATCGTCAGGCCGGTGGCGAGGAAGAGCGTCGACTCGACGCCGTAGGTGATCGCGACCGGCCAGCCGATGCCGACCAGCTCGCCCATCAGCGGCAGCTTCGGCCGCGACGCGGTGACGAAATGCCGGAACGCCGGGCGGCCGTGCAGCAGCAGCACGAGCGTGATCGCGGTCAGCCAGATCGTGATCGTGGTGGCGGTCGCCGAGCCGAGGAAGCCGAGGCGGGGCAGCCCGAACGCGCCGTGGATGAGGCCGTAGTTGAGCACGCCGTTGACGCCGACGCAGCCGATCGACACCCACAGCAGGCGCTTCGCGGCGCCGATCGCGGGCAGGAACGAACGCATCAGCCCGACGCCGATCAGGCTGCCGAGCGTCGCGAAACGCAGCACGCCCGCGTACTCGCCGACGTTGTGCGCGAGCATCGGCGGTTCGTGGAACATCAGCAGGATCGGCTCCGCGAACGACAGCAGCACGAACGCGGGGATCGCGAGCAGCACCGACAGCGCGAACCCCGTCCAGTAGATATGCGGCACCTCGTGATCGGCCTGCGCGCCGCGCGCATGCGCGACGCTGACGCTGACCGACGTCAGCACGCCCTGCAGCAGCGTGACCACGACGAAAAAGAGGTTCGCGCCGAGCCCGCCGGCCGCGAGCGAGTCGGGGCCCAGCGAGCCGAGCAGCACGGTGTCGGTGACGCTCATCGCCATCTGCGACAACTGGGCGATCGCGAGCGGCGCGGCGAGGCGCGCGGTATCGGAGGCGTGACGAGAAATCGACGGCGCAGCGGCAGCCGCGCGGAGACCAGGATGCGACATGGAATGAGCGCTCGCGCGGGTGCCGGCCCACGCTGTGTTTATTTTTGAGAGACGATCAGCTTAAGGGTTTCGCGCGGCGCTGTCGAATCCGGGCGGCCAAGGCCCTCCGATCGGCAGGGGAACGCTACGCTTCGCGCACGGCGATCCGGGTATCGCCGAGCAAGACGACCTGGCCCGCGCGGATCTTGCAGGTCTTGCGCAGCTCGACCGCGCCGTCCACCTTCACCGCTCCCGACGCGACGATCATCTTCGCCGAGCCGCCGCTGTCGGCGAGCCCGGTGATCTTGAGCAAATTGTGCAGTTCGACGAATTCGCCGGTCAGTGTGAAATCCAGGTTGGGCATGGCGGGCAGAAAGAGGGGCGCGAGCGGCGCCGGGCGGATGGCTTCGCATGATAAGCCAGAGCGGGCCGCCCATGTAAGCGAGTGTGAGCGAGTCGTCAGCAAATGAAACGGTGGGTAACAGTCTGCGTGTTCGGCGAACCCGGCCCGAAGCGCGCCGGTCTGTAGTCGTACTCGCTGCATGTCGCGGCGGGCGGAGGCGACGGGCCGGCATGGCCGGGCCCGCGTCTGCCACTTTCTTGAGGAGGATTGCAATGTCCACGATTCGTACGATGCTGGTCGGTGCCGCGGTGGCGGCGTTTGCAACGACCGCCGCGTTCGCGCAGACGGCTGGCGTCTCCGCGCAGGGTTCGGCGGGCGGCTCGGCCGCGGTGTCGGGCCAGCAGGCCGGCGCGGATGCGCAACTGAAGGCGGGCGGCGATGTGTCGACCGCGACCCCGGAAAACGCGACGAACGCGGTCAAGCATTCGGCCAGGAAGCATGTGTCGCATGCGAAGGCGAAGGCGGGCGGTGCTGCCGACGGCGCGACGAACGGGCTCGGCGGCGCGGCCGGCGGCTCGGTGTCGGTCAACGGCGGCGCGAAGGCCGGCACGGGCGAATAAGTCCGTCAGGGTACGCCGGCGAGCGGCCGGGCGGTTCGCCCCGGAAGGCCCGCCCGAGGTTCGCCGGCGTGCCCGGTCCGACAGGGCCTGATGCGGTCCATCGGCATCCTTGGCCGGGCCCGTTCGCGGGTCGGGCAGCGCGGCCCGTGAGGGGCCGCGCGCCGTTTACGGGCGGCGTTGTCGCGGTTGCTGCTGTTGAGGCTGGCCGGATGCCTGGCGCGCCGGCACGGCGACCATGAAGAGGCTGCGCAGCCACGCGGCCATCCGCGAGAAGATGTCGTACGGCTCGTCGATGAAGATTTCGGGTTTCAGGAGCCGCAGATATTCCATGATCTGCTGCGCCTCCTGCTTCTGGAACGAGCCGTGCGCGAGCCCGAGCCTCAGCAGGCCGCGCAGTTCGCCGAGTTTCTCGCGCGCGGCGCTGCCGACACTCATCTCGCAAGCGATCTTTGCCTCGTACACCCGCTGTCGCAGCGATTCGGCGAGCCGCCACGCGGGCGTCTGCATCTGTTCCTCGAGCGACTGGATATCCTGCGCGGCCGCCTTGATCTGCGCGGCGAGCGGATCGATCAGCACTTCCTCGCCCTCCGCGTCCGTGACGATCGCGGCCGCCCAATCGCGGCAGGCCTTCGCGAGTTCGTCCGGAGTCCATTCGGAGCGCGACGCGAAGCCGAAGCCGAATTCGCCCGCCTGCCGCATCAGGACCGCGACGACGTCGGGAAATTCCTTGTCGAGCGTGCGCTTCGCCCACGCGTACTGGCCGCCCTGGAGCATCCGCTGCACCGCGTGCTCGGTGAGCGGCACCATGTTGTCGAGCAGCTTGGCGCGCAGGAAATCCTCGAACGACGGCGTCGCGAACTGCGGATCGAGCTTGAGCGACACGCGCAGGAACGCTTCGTAGTCTTTGCGCAAGGAGTCGAGGGTGTCGTCCTTGATGGATAGGGTGATCTGGCCCATGGGTTTCTCGATGCTCGATGCCGGCCGGCGTGAGTGGCGTGCCGACGTCAGGAAGCCGGGCCGCAGTGGCGGCGGCAGGCGCGCGGGCTGTACGGGCCGGACAGCCGGACGCGCGCCGGCGGTCTGCGCCGCTCGCGCTGCTGACGTCAACAGGTCGGATCCCGCCGCGACCGATGGCGGGTCTACACCCGCTTAACGGCAGCCGGGGCCGGAACTTGAGGCCGCCCGCCGCGACGGGGGCGGCGGCTCAGACCGGCAGCCAGCCGCGCGGCAGGACGACGCCTTGCCAGAAAAAGAACACCGCGAGGCCGACGGCAATCGTCAGCAGCGGCCGACGCGTGGCCGCCGACACCAGCACGGCGGCCAGCCCGCCGATCAGCTGCGGGTTGCGCCAGGTCAGTTCCGCGCCGCCGCCGTGTGGCGCGATGGTCATCGGCACGACGATCGCGGTCAGCACCGTCACCGGCACGAAACCGAGCGCGGTGCGCAGCAGCGGCGCAAACGTCAACCGTTCGCCGAACAGGAAGAGGGTTGTGCGAATCGCGTAGGTGATGAAGGCCATCCCGACGATCAGAAGCAGATAGGTCACGATGCGGCCTCCGGGCGATTGTGTCCGGCCGCGAAGTCGCGCAGCGACAGCGCGACGCCCACGGCGACGCCCACCGCCACGGCGGCCAGCAGGCCGAGCTTGTACGGCCATGCGTGGCAGGCGTACGCGAGCGTGCCGGCGGTCGCGGCGGCCGCCAGATAGCGCAGCGCGACGAGCTGCGGCACGACGATCGCGATGAAGGTCGCCGCCATCGCGAAGTCGAGACCGAGCGCCTGCAGGCCGGGAAAGGCCGCGCCGAACAACAGCCCGGCGATCGTCCAGACCTGCCAGTTCACGTACATCGCGAGACCCGAGCCGAAGCAGTAGTGCGGACCGATGCTGCCGGGCGCGAAGTGCCGGTAATGCGCGTAGGTCACCGCGAACACCTCGTCGGTCAGCAGCGCGCCGAGCGTGGCGCGCCAGCGCAGCGGCAGGTGCGCGACGTAGGGCGCGAGCGTCGCGCTGTACAGCAGGTGGCGCAGATTGACGATGAAGGTCGTGGCGAGTACGACGGTGAAGCCCGCGCCGCCGGCGATCAGGCCGAGGGCGATGAATTGCGCGGAGCCCGCGAACACGGCGAGCGACATCAGTTCGCCGTGCCACCAGGCGAGCGGCCCGGCTGCGACCAGCGTGCCGAAGATCACGCCGAACGGCGCGGCGCCGACCATCATCGGCAGGGTGTCGCGGGCGCCGTCGACGAATTCGCTCAGCGGGCGGCGCGGTTCATGGATGGGGTAAGACGGGTTCTGCACGGACTCCTCCTGGTTTCCTGGAGGATAGCGAAGCGGACGGCGCGGCGACTTGTATGTTTTTGCGCAAGCCGGCTATCGGGATGAGCGGGCTCTGGGTCGTCACGCCCGTTGCCAGCGGCCGGGCGGCACGCCGAACATCCGTTTGAAATGCCGGGTGAAGTGGCTCTGGTCGGTGAAGCCGCTCGCTGCGGCGATGTCGGTGACGGCCGCCCCGGCGCGCAGCGACGCGAGCGAGCGCTGCAGGCGCAACTGGTTGCGCCACGCGTGCGGCGGCATGCCGGTCGCGCGCGTGAACAGGCGCGTCGCGTGGAACGGCGACAGGCCGGCCGCGTGCGCGACCTCGGCGAGCGTCACGGTTTCGCCGAGGTCGGCGGCGAGCCGTTCGCGCATCGCTTCGATGCGGGGCTCGGCGGCCGCGAGCGGCTGCGGCCGGGGACGGGTGCCGGAATGACGGGCGAGCAGTGTCGAGAACGCGTCGAGCATCGCGGTTTCGGCCGCGAGCGGATCGTCGCCGGCCTCCATCGCGCGGTACGCAACGACGAGCCGTCGCGCGAGATCGGGGTCGTGGATCACGCCGGCTCTGAACCACGGCGCATCCTGCGGCGTGCCGGCGATCGCCCGCGCCAGGTCGCGGATGAAATCGACGGGGACATAGCCGACGCGATAGCTCCAGCCGTTGTCGTCCGCGCGCGAGCCGGTGTGCACGTCCCCCGGATTGATGACGGGGACGGAGCCTGTATCGGCGATGTAGCCGCTGCCTCGGGAATCGTAGCGCTCGGCGCCCGTCTCGATGACCGGGATGGTGTAGGCGTCGTGCCAGTGCGGCGCGAATTCGTGATCGCGGTAGCGGGCCGTGACGAGGTCCGCGCCCGGCAGCAGCGGGGTGCGCCAGTAGCGGACGGATTCGCGAAAGCGGGCGGCGGTCATGACGGAGCGGGCGAGGCGGCGGGTCGGCGGTCCTCCAGTGTAGACCGCCGCGTGCGGTGTGCGGCCGCTCGGCCGCCGCCCGGCGGGGCTACTTGAGCGGAATCGGCGTGCCGGCGGGCACCGGCACCGCGGTGACGCTGTTCTTCGGGCTGCCGGTGGCGATCCGGTCGCTGTAGGTCAGGTACACGAGCGTGTTGCGTTTCTGGTCGACGACGCGCACGACGTGCAGCGTCTTGAAGATGAACGACATGCGTTCGCTGAACACGTCGGTCTGTTGCTTGAGCGGCGCGGTGAAGCGGATCGGCGCCACCTGGCGGCAGGCGATCGACGCTTCGCTGGGATCCTCGGCAATGCCGAGGCTGCCCTTGATGCCGCCCGTTCGCGCGCGCGACACGTAGCAGGTCACGCCGTTGACGAGCGGGTCGTCGTACGCTTCGACCACGACGCGATCGGAGCCGGTCAGACGAAAGTTGGTGTTGACGCTGGCGACTTCCTCGGCCTGGGCAACGGATGCGGCGAGGATGGCGCAGAGGGCGAGGGCGGCGAAGGAGCGGGGATTCATCGGCTGCGGGCGTGACGGTGGGGCAAGGAGCACGACTCTAGCATGGCCGCCGCGCGCGTTCGGTGCGCGAAAAAACAAAAGGCCCGTCATAGACGGGCCTTTCATTGTTTGGCTCCCCGACCTGGGCTCGAACCAGGGACCTACGGATTAACAGTCCGGCGCTCTACCGACTGAGCTATCGGGGAATAAAAACTGTGCTGCGTGTTCGACGATCATGAAAAAGCCCGTCAGTAACGGGCCTTTGCAATTCTTGGCTCCCCGACCTGGGCTCGAACCAGGGACCTACGGATTAACAGTCCGGCGCTCTACCGACTGAGCTATCGGGGAATAAAAACTGTGCTGCGTGTTCGACGATCATGAAAAAGCCCGTCAGTAACGGGCCTTTGCAATTCTTGGCTCCCCGACCTGGGCTCGAACCAGGGACCTACGGATTAACAGTCCGGCGCTCTACCGACTGAGCTATCGGGGAATAAAAACTGTGCTGCGTGTTCGACGATCATGAAAAAGCCCGTCAGTAACGGGCCTTTGCAATTCTTGGCTCCCCGACCTGGGCTCGAACCAGGGACCTACGGATTAACAGTCCGGCGCTCTACCGACTGAGCTATCGGGGAACAAACAGCAGAGAAACGAGATTTTATGAGGTGCTGGCCAGTCTGTCAATACCTTCGGCTGACTCCGGCTGAAATTCCACGCCCGCGGCGACAGCCCGGCACCGGGCGATCAGCGCTCGAGCAGGTGCAGCTTGTCCTGGACGTCCTTCCATTCGTCGGCGTCGGCCGGCGCGGGCTTGGTCTTGGTGATCGACGGCCAGTTCTTGGCCAGTTCGGCGTTCAGCTCCGTGAACGATTGCTGGTCGCCGGGAACATCTTCTTCCGCATAGATCGCATTGGTCGGGCATTCGGCGACGCACACGGCGCAATCGATGCACTCGTCCGGATCGATGGCGAGAAAGTTCGGGCCTTCACGGAAGCAATCCACCGGGCATACATCGACGCAATCCGTGTATTTGCACTTGATGCAGCCTTCGGTCACAACGTGAGTCATTCAAAATGCTCCTGCTTGGCGGTATATATGGGGTAGGCGTGGCGCCAAAAGCGGCATTGTAACTGAAGCGCCAAACCCGTATATCCGAGTGGGCTTTCCACCTTATACCGTTTCGTGATTAGTTTATGGCGCCGGGCCGAGCGCCCCCGCGCGGCCCGGATGGTCCGGCCCGCATTCGGGTAACATGCGTGAACCGGACCGGGCAGCGCGCAGGTGCGCGCGGACATTCAGGCTCTGTCGCGATCTAGGCAGTTTCGACTCATGATCATCACTTCGCTGCTCGACACCGACCTGTATAAATTCACCATGATGCAGGTCGTCCTGCATCATTTTCCGGCCGCGAGCGTCGAGTACCGTTTCAAGTGTCGCACGCCCGGCGTCGACCTCGTGCCGTACATCGACGAGATCCGCGCCGAGCTCAAGGCGCTGTGTCAGTTGCGCTTCACCGACAGCGAGCTCGACTACCTGCGCCGCATGCGTTTCATCAAGAGCGATTTCGTCGATTTCCTCGCGCTCTTCCATCTCAGCGAAAAATACATCGATATCGCCCCTTCGCCGAAAGGCAACGGCGAGATCGAGATCGAGATCAAGGGACCGTGGCTGCACACGATCCTGTTCGAGATCCCGATGCTCGCGATCGTCAACGAAGTGTACTTCCGCAATACGCAGCGCGAGCCCGACTATCGCGAAGGGCGCGAGCGCTTGCGCGAGAAGATCGCGCTGCTGGGCGGCCAGCCGGAGTTCGCCGATTGCAAGATCGCCGACTACGGCACCCGGCGGCGCTTCTCGAAGGTCTGGCACGAGGAGGTGGCGCTGACGCTGCGCGACGGCCTCGGGCCGCAGTTCGCCGGCACCAGCAACGTGTATTACGCGATGAAGCACGGGATCACGCCGCTCGGCACGATGGCGCACGAGTACCTGCAGGCCTGCCAGGCGCTCGGGCCGCGGCTGCGCGATTCGCAGACCTATGGCTTCGAGATGTGGGCGAAGGAATATCGCGGCGACCTCGGCATCGCGCTGTCGGACGTCTACGGCATGCAGGCGTTCCTGCGCGACTTCGACATGTACTTCTGCAAGCTGTTCGACGGCGCGCGCCATGATTCCGGCGATCCGTTCGACTGGGGCGAGCGGCTCATCAAGCATTACGAGGACAACCGCTGCGACCCCCGCACCAAGGTGCTGGTGTTTTCGGACGCGCTCGACATCCCGAAGGTCATGCAGCTCTACGAACGGTTCCGCTCCCGCTGCAAGCTCGCGTTCGGGGTCGGCACCAATCTCACCAACGATCTCGGCTACGTGCCGCTGCAGATCGTGATCAAGATGGTGCGATGCAACGGCCAGCCGGTCGCGAAGCTGTCCGACTCGCCCGGCAAGAGCATGTGTGAAGACAAGGCGTATCTCGCCTATCTGAGGCAGGTGTTCGGGATCGAGCAGCCCGCCGACGAGAGCGACGCCGCCGGCAAGTGACGCCGGCGGACCGCGGCGCGCCACGATCCGGGTTCGCGCGCGGGGCATGGCCGGTATAATTGCGCCGGTATCGGATGCCATCGTCACAAGGATCGTTCATGGACACATCGGCCGCGCGCCGCAACATCCTGGCGCGCATTCGCGCAGCCCAGGGCCGTCCGGCGGAGCCCGACGCCGCGGAACGCGAGCGTGCCGCCGATTATCTGGCGCGTCATCCCGAAGGGCCGCGTCCGCTCATGCCGGCGGATCTCGCGGCCCGCTTCACCGAGGAAGCCACGCGGCTTTCGACGACCGTCGACACGGTCGCGTCGATGGCCGATGCGCCCGCCGCCGCGGCCCGCTACCTCGGCGCGCACGGCCTGCCTGCGGAGGCGATCGCCTGGCGCACGCTCGACGGGCTGGACTGGCGTGCCGCGGGGTTGACGGTCGCGTTTCGCCAGCCGGGGAACGCCGACCTGGTCGGCATCACCGGATGTTTTTGCGCGACGGCGGAAACCGGATCGCTCGTGCTGCTGTCTAGTCCCGAGACCGACGTGTCGGCCGCTCTGCTGCCCGAAACGCACATCGCGATCGTGCCGGCGTCGCGGATCGTGGCGGGGCACGAGGACGCGTTCGCGCTGATCCGCGCCGAGCGCGGCGAATTGCCGCGCGCCGTGAACTTCGTGTCGGGGCCGTCGCGGACCGGCGACATCGAGCAGACCATCGTGCTCGGCGCGCACGGGCCGTATCGCGTGCATGCGATCGTCGTCGGCGGCGCGTGAGCGCGGCATCCTCCGTCGCACCTGCAATCCATCTGTATTTCAAGAGGTAGTGAATATGAAACGACATGCCGCCTGCGCGGGCATGGCGCTGGGAGCCGCACTCTGCGTCTTTCCCGCGCTCGCATCGGCCGCGACTCTCGACGGCGCCACGCTTTCCGCGCTCTGGGGCGTCCCGTTCGCGGGCATCCTGCTGTCGATCGCCATTTTCCCGCTGGTCGCGCCGGTGTTCTGGCATCACCATTTCGGCAAGATCGCCGCTGCGTGGGCGATCGTCTTTCTCGTGCCGTTCGCGTTCGCGTTCGGGGCCGGTACCGCGTTCGGCACGCTGGTACACGCGCTGCTCGAAGAGTACATCCCGTTCATCGTGCTGCTGACGACGCTCTATACCGTCGCGGGCGGCATCTGCGTGCACGGCAACCTGCACGGCACGCCGAAGCTCAACACCGGCATCCTCGCGCTCGGCACCGTGCTCGCCAGCATCATGGGCACGACGGGCGCGGCGATGCTGCTGATTCGCCCGCTGCTGCGCGCGAACGACAACCGCAAGCACGTCGTGCATGTGGTCGTGTTCTTCATCTTTCTGGTCGCGAACGCGGGCGGCTCGCTGTCTCCGCTCGGCGATCCGCCGCTGTTCCTCGGTTTCCTGAACGGCGTGAGCTTCTTCTGGACCACGACGCATCTGGCGCTGCCGATGCTGTTCATCTGCGGCGTCCTGCTCGCATTGTTCTTCGCGCTCGACACGTACTTCTACCGGAAGGGCGGCGAGGAACGCAAAGCGTTCCTGGACCCGACCCCCGACAGCCACGGCATCTCGATCGACGGCAAGGTCAATTTCATCCTGCTCGGCGCGGTGATCGTGCTCGTGCTGATGAGCGGCCTGTGGAAGCCCGGCATCACGTTCGACGTGTTCGGCACCCATGTCGCGCTGCAGAACGCGGTGCGCGACGTCGCGCTGATCGCCGTTGCGCTGCTGTCGCTCGCGATCACGCCGCGTTCGGCGCGCGAAGGCAATGCGTTCAACTGGGCGCCGATCGAGGAAGTCGCGAAGCTGTTCGCCGGGATCTTCGTGACGATCGCGCCGGTGATCGTGATCCTGCGGGCGGGACAGGACGGCGCGTTCGCGCAGATCGTCCATCTCGTGACCGGCGCGGACGGCAAGCCCGTCGACGCGATGTATTTCTGGGCGACGGGCGTGCTGTCGTCGTTCCTCGACAATGCGCCGACCTACCTGGTGTTCTTCAACCTGGCGGGCGGCGATGCGCAGACGCTGATGACGACGGGGGCAACCACGCTCGCGGCGATTTCGGCGGGGGCGGTGTTCATGGGCGCGAACAGCTACATCGGTAACGCACCGAACTTCATGGTGAAGGCGATCGCCGAGTCGCGCGGCGTGAAGATGCCGAGCTTTTTCGCCTACCTGGGCTGGGCGCTGACGATCCTGGTGCCGGTATTCCTGCTGGCGACGTGGATTTTCTTCTGAGCGTAAGCTGACGGATTTCGATGATCGACGAGCGGCACACGGCGCGATGCGCACCGTGTGCCGCACGCAGTATACGGAGAGGGCAATGCAGAAAATATTGGTCGCGCGTCCGATCTTCCCGGACGTGGTGGAGCGGCTCCGGCAGTTTTTCGAGGTCGACTGGAACGACGGCGAAGCGCTCGCCTCCGATGCGCTGAGCCGGCGTCTGTCCGACAAGGACGGCGCGCTCACGGCGGGCGATCCGATCGGCGCGGCCGCACTCGCCGCCGCGCCGCGGCTGCGGGTCGTGTCGAATATGGCGGTCGGCTACAACAATTTCGATATGGCGGCGTTCAATGCTGCGAACGTGCTCGGCACCAACACGCCCGACGTCCTGAACGAATCCACCGCCGATTTCGGCTGGGCGCTGATGATGGCGGCCGCGCGCCGGATTACGGAATCCGAGCACTGGCTGCGCGCGGGCCGCTGGCGCAAATGGGAGTACGACGGTTTCCTCGGCTCGGATCTGTACGGCTCGACGCTCGGCGTGATCGGCATGGGGCGGATCGGCCAGGCGCTCGCGCGCCGCGCGCGCGGCTTCAACATGCGGGTGATCTATCACAACCGGTCGCGGGTCGCCCCCGCGATCGAAGCGGAGCTGAACGCCGAATACGCGACGAAGGAAGCGCTGCTCGCGCGCGCCGATCATGTCGTGCTGGTGTTGCCCTACACGAAGGATAGCCACCACACGATCGGCGCGGCGGAGCTGGCGCTGATGAAGCCCACCGCGACGCTGACCAACATCGCGCGCGGCGGCATCGTCGACGACGCGGCGCTTGCCGCCGCGTTGCGCGACAAGCGGATCGCCGCGGCGGCGCTCGACGTGTTCGAGGGCGAGCCGGCCGTTCACCCGGCGCTGCTCGAGGTACCGAACATCGTGCTCACGCCGCATATCGCGAGCGCGACGGAGGCAACGCGCCGCGCGATGGCGGATCTCGCCGCCGACAACCTGATCGCGGCACTGGGCGAAGGTCCGCGAGCGGGCCGTCCGCCGAACCCGATCAATCCCGAGGTCATGGGGAAGAACCGCTCATGACGTCCGTGCTGCTGGCTGCCGTCCTGATCCTGGCGGCGGCGCTCGTCATCGCGCTCGTCGTCGTAATGCGCGGCACGGGGCGCGACCAGGTCGAACTGCTCGGCGAGCAGCTCGACGAAGCGAGCGACGCGCAGACGCGCTCGGCCGAACGGCTCGAGCGCGAACTGCGCGGCGAGATCGTCACCAGCGCGCGGGGCGCACGCACCGAGATGACCGGCAATTTCGCGCAGCTGCAGCAGACGCTGGCCGCGCAGCTGACGAGCGTCGCGACGCTGCAGAACAACCAGATCGAAGGGTTCGGGCAGCAGTTGGCGTTGCTGGTAGCCGGCAATACGCAGCAGTTCGACGCGATGCGCGACACGCTGCAGCGGCAGGCGCAACTCGCGCGCGAAGAGCAGGGCGTCGCGCTCAAGCATTTCGGCGAGGCGCTCAATCAGCAGCTCAAGCAACTGAGCGAGGCGAACGATCGCCGGATGGGCGAGGTCCGGGCGACGCTCGAGCAGCGTCTGAAGGACATCGAGGCGAACAACGCCGCGAAGCTGGAGGAGATGCGGCGGACGGTCGATGAAAAACTGCATGCGACGCTGGAGCAGCGCCTCGGCGAATCGTTCAAGCTCGTTTCCGATCGGCTCGAACAGGTGCATCGCGGTCTGGGGGAAATGCAGACGCTCGCGGCGGGTGTCGGCGACCTGAAGAAGGTGCTGACCAACGTCAAGACGCGCGGGACCTGGGGCGAAGTGCAGCTCGAGGCGCTGCTCGAACAGATCCTGACGCCGGACCAGTACGCGAAGAATGTCGCGACGGTGCCGAAGAGCAGCGAGCGGGTGGAGTTCGCGATTCGCTTGCCGGGACGCCAGGACGCGTCCGGCCCCGCCGACACGCAGCCGGTATGGTTGCCGATCGACGCGAAATTCCCGCGCGAGGACTACGAGCGTCTGATCGATGCGCAGGAGCGCGCCGATGCGGCGGCGGTGGACGAGGCGGCGCGCGCGCTGGAGGCACGGATCCGGACGGAGGCGCGCAGCATTGCCGAGAAATACGTGGCGCCGCCGCACACGACCGATTTCGCGCTGCTGTTCCTGCCGACCGAAGGGCTGTATGCGGAGATTGTGCGCCGGCCCGGCCTCACGGATCTGCTGCAGCGCGATTACCGGGTGACGATCGCCGGCCCGACCACGCTGACGGCATTGCTGAACAGCCTGCAGATGGGTTTCCGGACGCTGGCGATCGAGAAGCGTTCGAGCGAGGTGTGGCAGGTGCTGGGCGCGGTCAAGACCGAGTTCGGCAAGTTCGGCGACGTGCTGGCGAGAACCAAGTCGCAGCTCGAGACGGTCACGCGCTCGATCGAATTGGCGGAGCAGCGCACCCGCGTGATGAATCGCAAGCTGAAGCAGGTCGAGGCGTTGCCGGGCGACGAGGCGAGCGGCTTGCTCGGGGGCGACGCGCAGGAGCCGGACGACGCCTGACGATCGGGCGAGGCGCGCCGGCGCACTGGTTTGCCGATATGAAACGGGGCGCCTCAGGGCGCCCCGTTTCGTTTATCGCGCTCGCCGCGCGAGCCGTTACCGCACCGGTTGCGCGAGTTGCGTCAGCGCATCGCCGGTGATGCGCGCGACCCGCCAGTCGGGCAGCACGGTCGCGCCCATCTTCTCGTAGAAGTCGATCGCGGGCTGGTTCCAGTCGAGCACGGTCCACTCGAAGCGCCCGCAGCGGCGCTCGACCGCGAGCGCCGCGAGACGGCGCAGGATCTGCGTACCGAGTCCCGACCCGCGCTGCGATGGCTGGACGTACAGGTCCTCCAGATACAGGCCGCGCCGGCCGAGAAACGTCGAATAATTGTGGAAGAACAGGGCGTAGCCGACCAGGGCGCCGCCGCGTTCGGCGACCAGCGCCTCCGCCGAGGGCCGTGAGCCGAACAGCGCGTCGGCGACGTCCGCATCGGTGGCGACGAACAGGTGCGTGAGCTGCTCGAATTCGGCCAGCTCGCGCATCAGTGCGACGATCGGTGCAACGTCGTCGCGGGTCGCCGCGCGGATCGTCGCGGCCGGCTGCGCGGCTATGCTCACGCTTCCTCCGGCGCGTCCGACAGCACGATTTCGATGCCGCCGAATCGCGACGCGACCCAGTTGTACGCGTGACAGGCGATCCACAGCAGCACGAAGCCGAGAATGGCATTGAGCAGCAGCGCGCTGAAGATCGTGCTCAGTTCCACCGAACCGTAGCGAACGAACGCGACCAGGATGCCGAGCAGCACGATCGGTACGCTGAACGTCAGGTAGACGAGAATCAGCGCCTTCGCGGTCTGTCCTGCGGCAATGGATGAGATTTGCTTTTTCATGTGCGAGTAGCCCCCGTCAATGTGTGCTGAAAATGAATCTAGATTGAGCCGTCGAACGGCAGGATATCGACCGTGGCGCCGGCGTCAACCCGTGCGGTGTCGTGCGCGAGCACGATGAAGCAGTTGGCGGCGGCGAGCCCGGCGAGCGACGCCGAGCTTTGCGAGCCGGCCGGCGTGACCTGCCAGGCGCCGTCGGCCGTGCGCGATGCGATGCCGCGCAGGTATTCGGTACGGCCCGGGCGCTTGGGGAGGGCGTGCGTGCAGACGGCCGGATAGTGCGGCGTCGGCTGGGGTTCGGCGCCCATCATCGCGAACAGCGCGTCGCGCACGATCACGTGAAAGGCAACCGCCACCGCGACGGGGTTGCCCGGCAGGCCGAACAACAGCGCGGGCCGTGCGCTACGCTCGCCCGACCAGATGCGCCCGCAAGCGAGCGGCCGGCCGGGACGCAGCGCGACACTCGCGAAAGTGACGTCGCCGAGCCGCGCCATCAGGACGCGCGTGAAGTCCGCGTCGCCGACCGATACGCCGCCCGACGTGATGATCGCGTCGGCTCGCGCGGCGGCGGTGCGCAGCGCGTGTTCGAGCGCGGCGGGATCGTCGCGGACGATGCCGAGGTCGAGCGGTTCGACATTGAGCCGTGTCAGGATGCCGTAAAGCGTGGCGCGGTTGCTGTCGTAGAGACCGCCGGCGCCCAGCGGTTCGTCGGGGGTGCGCAATTCGTCCCCGGTCGAGAAGAACGCGACGCGCAGCCGGCGGCGTACCGCGACTTCAGCGATGCCGAGCGACGCAAGCAGGCCGAGATCCGCGGCGCGCACGATGCGGCCCGCGTGCAGCACCCGCGAACCGCGGCCGAGATCCTCGCCCGCGCGCCGGCAGTGGTCGCCGCGCGCGACGCCGACGCTCGAAAATCGCACTGTGTCGCCGTCGAGCGCGATCCGTTCCAGCGGAATCACCGTGTCGGTGCCGGCCGGCAGCAGCGCGCCCGTCATGATCCTGACGCATCCGCCCGCCGGCACCGCGCCGTCGAACGGATGACCGGCCAGCGCCTGGCCGGCGACCGTCAGCGCGAGGGGGTCGGATTCGGCTCGCGCCGTGAGCAGCACGCCGTCGAACGCATAGCCGTCCATCGCGGAATTGTCGTAGGCCGGCACGTCGAGCGGCGACGCAACGTCGTCGGCCAGTACGCGGCCGAGCGCATCGCGCAGCGCGACCCGCTCGCTTGTCTCGACCGGCTCGGCGAAGCGCCGGGCGAGCGCGCGTGCGGCCTCGACCGGCAAGACTGCATCGGTGTCGGGCGGCGCGGGCGGGAGGGAGGTGGTATGCGTGGTCATCGATGAAGAAGCGCCGCGAGGCGTGCTGGATTCGTGGCCGGAGTGCCAATGCCGTGTTCTGGCAGAGCGCGCGGCGGCGTAAGCGGCGAGCGGCGCGCAGGAGCGGCGGGCGGTCAGTTGCGGTTCAGTCCGGCCAGTTCCTGCAAAGAGTTGGCATTGTAAAACGCGCGCTCGTCGTCAAAAGCCACTTCGACCGTCTTGTGGCGCGCGTACCACGCACGCATCTTGCGTTCGCCCGCGTCGAGCCGGGCCGCGAGATCGTCGGCGAGCGCCGTGCGCACGAGCGCGAAAACCGGCTGCGGGGACGCCGTGCCGTGTGCATCGACGGTCGTTGCCATGGCGATGTCGGCGCCGGCGGCGTCGAGTGCCGCCGCGAGGCGCGCGCCGAGATCGGCGGGCAGGAACGGCGAGTCGCATGGGGCACACAGCACGCGCGGCGCGGCGGCGGCGCGCATGCCCGCCAGCAGCCCGGCCAGCGGGCCGGAGAAATCGGCGTCGGCGTCGGCGACGACGCGCGCGCCAAACGGCGCGCCCAGCGCGGCGTAGTCGTCCAGGTGGCGATTCGCGCTGATCACGAGCCTGTCGACCTGCGGCGCGAGGCGCCGCAGTCCATGCAGCGCGAGCGCTTCGCCGCGCAGCAGCTGCAGCCCTTTGTCGACGCCGCCCATCCGCATGCCGCGTCCGCCGGCGAGCAGCAGTCCGGTAGCGGCGACGGAGGCATGGAGCGGCGGCATCGTGGAGATCGGGAGGGAAAATAGAGCGGGCGGCGGGCGGCGCTCAGCCGCCGATGTAGGACATCTCGACACGCTTGGCGTCGATCGCCGGTGCCGCCGCGCTGCCGCGCAGCTGCGAATAGCGGTCGGTGCGCGCATGCCAGATCCGGGCGATGGCGGTGCTGATCGCGGCGTCGCTCGCGCCTGCGCGCAGCAGTGCGCGCAGATCGTGGCCCGACGATGCGAACAGGCACAGGTACAGCTTGCCTTCCGTCGACAGCCGCGCGCGGGTGCAATCGCCGCAAAACGCGCGGGTGACGCTGGAGATCACGCCCAGTTCGCCGGTACCGTCCGCATAAGCCCATCGCTGCGCGGTTTCGGCGCGGCTGTGCGCATCGAGCGGGACCAGCGGGAAATGTTCCGCGATCCGTTCGAGCACCTCCGCGGACGGTAGCACTTCGGTCATGTCCCAGCCGTTCGATGTGCCGACATCCATGTATTCGATGAAGCGCAGGATGACACCCGTGTCGCGGAAGCGGCGCGCCATCGGCAAGATCTCGCTGTCGTTGGTGCCGCGCTTGACCACCATGTTGACCTTGATCGGCCCGAGTCCGGTCGCCTGCGCGGCGAAGATGCCGTCGAGCACGTCGGCGCTCGCGAAATCGGCATCGTTCATGCGCTTGAACAGCGCCTCGTCGAGCGCATCGAGGCTCACCGTGACGCGGGTCAGCCCGGCGTCCTTCAGGCTTCGGGCCTTGCGCGCGAGCAGCGATCCGTTCGTCGTCAGCGTCAGATCGAGCGGGCGTCCGTCGACCGTCGACAGGCGCGCGAGCCGCTCGATCAGGAATTCTAGGTTCTTGCGCAGCAGCGGTTCGCCGCCGGTAATGCGGATTTTCTCGACGCCGTGCGCGACGAAAAGCCGCGCGAGCCGCTCGATTTCCTCATGAGAAAGCAGGGCACCGTGCGGCAGGAACGGATAGTCCTTGTCGAACACCGTGCGCGGCATGCAGTACACGCAGCGGAAGTTGCAGCGATCCGTGACCGAGATGCGCAGGTCGCGCAGCGGCCGGGCGAAAGTATCGCCCAAGGCGCCGCTCGGGATGTGGGCAAGGCCGGTGATGTCCGGCATGCCGCTCACATCGGTCACAGGAATGATGCGTCGGGACATGATCGTTGAAAGGTGAGTCAGACTTCCATTTTAGCTGGAAGCCGCGGGTAGGGCCGGGGCACGGAAACCCCCGAAAAAGCAGCACAGACGAAAAAGCCCGCCTCGAGAGGCGGGCTTTTTCACCGGAACACGTCGAATTTAGTGGTTCGACGTCGTTTCGACCTGCTGCATCGGCGCCGAGTCGACGGGCGGCAGCGGTTTGCGTTCACGCGGTGCGCGGACTGCCGGCGCGTGCCGCTCGGCTTCGGCCTGGGCGGCGCGCAGCTTGTCCGTGTCGGTGTTGACCCACACGAGGCCGGCGGATTCCAGCACCGAGTCGAGGTTCGCGGCTGCCGGAACGGCAACCGGAGCCCGCGGCGCGGCCGGAATGCTGACCGGCTCGGGCTGCGGTGCCGGTTCGACGGCCGCGGCTTGCGGTGCGACGGGCTCCGCTGCCCCGACTGCCGGCGCGACAGACGCGACCGGTTCCGGATGCGGTTCGACGGCGATGGACGCCACGGCGGCTGCCGGTTCGGCCTGCGGCGCGGCAACCGGCGCTTCGACCTGAACCGGCGCGGCTTCCGCTGCGACCGGAGCGGCTTCGACCGGCGCTACCGCGACGGGCTCGACGTGCACTGAGGGCGTGTCGGCGACGACGGCGGGCTCGACCGGCGCGATCGAGACGACCGGCTCGGTTGCCTGCACGGCTTCGGCGGCGACTGCGACCGTTGCGACGGCTGCTGCTGCCGGCGCGGCCGCATGCACGGCGGCTTGCGGTTCGACGGCTGCGGCGGGTGCCGTATCGGCGTGAGCCAACCCGGTTTCAGCGGCTTCGTTGCCTTCACCACCTTCATCGGTCGGGTTTTGCACCGCACCCAGATTCTCGTCGTCGCGCTCACGGCGGCCACCACGACGGCCGCGGCGGCGGCGGCGGCGCTCTTCGCCGTCACGTGCGCCTGCTTCCGCGTCGATGGCTTCCTCGCCGGGTGCGTGGGCCAGCTTTTCCGCCTCGTCCGCGTGCGCTTCGCTACCGCGATTCACCGTTTCGAGCGTGGCGGCGTGCTGTACCGGCTTGCGGCGTTCGCCTCGCTCGCGGCGCGGCGCGTCGGCCGTTTCCGGCTGGTCGGCGCGTTCGCGCGGCTCGCGGGCTTCGCGCGGTTCACGACCTTCGCGGGGCTCCCGCGCCTCACGCGGTTCACGGCCTTCGCGAGGTTCCCGTGCTTCGCGCGGCTCGCGGCCTTCGCGGGACTCCCGTGCTTCGCGCGGTTCACGGCCTTCGCGCGGCTCGCGCGCTTCGCGGCCTTCACGGTTGCCGCGACCTTCGCGACCTTCACGCGGCTCACGGCCTTCGCGACCCTCGCGCGGCTCGCGTTGTTCGCGGCCTTCCTTGCCTTCGCGCTCGGCGCGCGGCTGTTGCGCGCGGCCGCCTGCCGCAGCCTGGTCGCGGCCGCCTGCTTGCTGCTGGCCGTTGGCTCCGCGACGGTTGCGGTTGCGCTCGCCGCCGCGCTCCGCCTTGTCGCCGCGCTCGCCGCGTTCACGTGCCGGACGGGCCGGTTGCTCCTGCGCCGGAGCCGGGGCGGGGGCCGCCGCCGGCTGGCCGCCGAACAGATTCTTCAGCCAGCCGAACAGGCCGCCGCTCGCCGGTGCCGCGACGGGCGCGGCCGGTGCGGGCTGCGCGCGCTGCGGCGCGGGGCTCGGGGCCGGCCGTTCGGGGGTAATACCCTTCACAGCGGCTTCCTGCTTCGGCTTCACGTCCTCGGTGCGCTTGCTGTAGCCGGTTTCCGATTCGAGCTCGCGGGCGGCTTCCTCGGCCATCTTCCACGAAGCGCGCGGATCGTCGAGGCGGGCGTCGTCGTGGCGCAGGCGCTCGAGCTTGTAGTGCGGCGTATCGAGATGCTTGTTCGGGATCAGCACGACGCCGACCTTGAAACGAGACTCGATCTTGTTGATTTCCTGGCGCTTTTCGTTGAGCAGGAAGGCGGTCACCTCGACCGGCACCTGGCAGTGGATCGCCGCGGTGTTCTCCTTCATGGCCTCTTCCTGAATGATCCGCAGCACTTGCAGCGCGGACGATTCGGTATCGCGGATGTGGCCGGTGCCGTTGCAGCGCGGGCAGGTCACGTGGCTGCCTTCCGACAGGGCCGGACGCAGGCGTTGGCGCGACAGCTCCATCAGGCCGAAGCGGGAGATCTTGCCCATCTGGACCCGGGCGCGGTCGTGCTTGAGCGCGTCTTTCAGGCGCTGCTCGACTTCACGCTGGCTTTTCGCCGATTCCATGTCGATGAAATCGATCACGATCAGGCCGCCGAGGTCGCGCAGGCGCAACTGGCGAGCCACTTCGTCGGCGGCTTCCAGGTTGGTGCGAGTGGCCGTTTCCTCGATGTCGGCGCCCTTGGTGGCGCGCGCCGAGTTCACGTCGATCGCGACCAGCGCTTCGGTGTGATCGATCACGATCGCGCCGCCGGACGGCAGCGGCACCGTGCGCGAGTACGCCGTCTCGATCTGGTGTTCGATCTGGAAGCGCGAGAAAAGGGGCACATCGTCGTGGTAGCGCTTCACCTTGCCGACATTGTCGGGCATCACGATGTCCATGAACGCGCGGGCCTGATCGTGGATCTCGGTGGTGTCGATCAGGATTTCGCCGATATCCGGCTGGAAATAGTCCCGGATCGCGCGGATCACGAGGCTCGATTCCAGATAGATCAGCATCGGCTGGCCGGCGTGGCCGCTTTGCGATGCGGCTTCGATCGCGCGCCACAATTGCAGCAGGTAGTTCAGGTCCCACTGCAGCTCTTCGGCGCTGCGGCCGATCCCGGCCGTGCGGGCGATCATGCTCATGCCTTCCGGCAGTTCGAGCTGCGCCATGGTTTCGCGCAGTTCCTGGCGCTCGTCGCCTTCGATCCGGCGCGACACGCCGCCGCCGCGCGGGTTGTTCGGCATCAGCACCAGATAGCGGCCGGCGAGCGAGATGAACGTGGTGAGGGCGGCGCCCTTGTTGCCGCGTTCTTCCTTCTCGACCTGGACGATCAGTTCCTGGCCTTCGCGCAGCGCATCCTGGATGCGCGCGGAACGCATGTCGATGCCGTCCTTGAAGTACTGACGGGCGACCTCCTTGAACGGGAGGAAGCCGTGCCGATCTTCGCCGTAGTTGACGAAGCAGGCTTCGAGCGACGGTTCGATGCGGGTAATGACACCCTTGTAGATATTGCCTTTGCGCTGTTCGCGGCCGGCGGTTTCGATGTCGATGTCGATGAGTTTTTGCCCATCGACGATGGCGACGCGCAGTTCTTCCTGCTGCGTCGCATTGAACAGCATGCGTTTCATTGAACGACTCCAGGCGGCGTTGTCGGCGGCGCCTCGCGGTTGTCAGCCGGAGGGCGGGAACGACGGCAGGCCGCGCCTTGTTGTGTTGTCACAAGCACGCTGGAGCGGGAATGCTGGCGGGAGAATTGCCTGAAGAGGCACGGGCCCGAACGACGGGGCCGGTGGCCATAGGGCACTGCGAATACGGCTTCAAAGCACGGTGTCGACACTCCGCGCGCCTCAGGGCGCGCTAAGCCTCCGACCGGGCATTGCCGCAATGGCGCGGCGCAAGGTGCGCGCGACGCCGATGGGCGGCATATGCTGCGGCTGGGCCGCAGCGGGGAGTATCGAATCCAGCCCGACTTTCCCGCCTGGGGTGTTCTTCCTTGGTTTGACGTCGCCACATTCCGCACTCTTCGCGAAACGACATCGGGCGCACGCCGCAACATTCGCAACCGGAAGCGCGAGCCCGCTCACATCGCGCTGCATCGAAGCTTCCAATTGAATTCTTTTTGTCCAACGTTCCGTTACCGCGGCATGGCTTCAACCGAATGCGCCTGTGGGCGCGATCCCTGCCGAAGACGGGTGCCGTGCGTGCAACTTGCTGCTTCTCTTTCATTAAGGACGAGCAGCGCGCCCCCGGCGCAAGTAAAATGACGGTTTGCGCTTGCGCCTTGCACAGTCCGCCCGAACCGGCCGATCAGGCCGCCCGCAGCGGAATGCTGGGCAAAATTATATTCAGTATGAATGAGTTAGGCAAAATATCCCAGAAATCGATCGCAAGCGGCCAGGTATCGATGATCGAAATTGACGAGGGCGCCGCCGGTCAGCGCATCGATAACTTCCTGTTACGCGTCTGTAAGGGCGTGCCGAAGAGCCATATTTACCGGATCCTGCGCAGCGGCGAAGTCCGGGTCAATAAGGGTCGGGTCGATGCCCAGTACCGGCTCGTGTACGGCGACATGGTCCGGGTACCCCCCGTCCGGGTCGCGGCGGCCGATCTTGCCCGCGCCGACACGCCCATCGTTCCCGCCACCGAATTCGAGATCCTGTTCGAGGACGACGCGATGCTGGTGATCAACAAGCCGGCGGGCGTGGCGGTTCATGGCGGCAGCGGCGTCGCGTTCGGGGTGATCGAGCAGTTGCGCACCGCGCGGCCGCAGGCGAAATTCCTCGAATTGGTGCACCGTCTCGATCGCGAGACGTCCGGCGTGCTGATGCTGGCGAAGAAGCGCTCGGCGCTGGTCGGCCTGCACGTCCAGATTCGCGAGAATCAGATGGACAAGCGCTACTATGCGTGCGTTCATGGCGATTGGGCGGCCGATTGGGGCCGCCGCCGCGCGGTGAAGGCGCCGCTGTTCAAGTACACGACGGCCGAGGGCGAGCGCCGCGTGCGGGTGCAGGACGACGGCCTGGCGTCTCATACCGTGTTCAATCTGGTCGACCGCTGGCCGGAGTACGCATTGCTGGAAGCAGAACTCAAAACGGGTCGGACCCATCAGATCCGGGTGCACCTCGCCCATCTCGGCCTGCCGATCGTGGGCGACGCGAAGTATGGCGATTTCGCGCTGAACAAGGCGCTGGCGCGCGCGAAAGCGGTGCCGTCGCTGAAACGGATGTTCCTGCATGCCTACCGGTTGCGCCTCGCGCACCCGCTGACGGGCGAGCCGCTGCAGTTCGATGCGCCGCTGCCCGCCGATTGCCGGAGCTTCATCGATCAACTTACCGACTTGCGCGATACCGCCCGACAGCATGGCCCGAGAGCAATTTGACCTGATCGTCTTCGACTGGGACGGCACGCTGATGGATTCGACCGCGCATATCGCGCACAGCATCCAGGCCGCCTGCCGTGATCTCGGCGTGCCGACGCCGTCCGAGGATGCCGCGCGCTACGTGATCGGCCTGGGCCTGCGCGATGCGCTGCAGATCACCGCGCCGAGCCTCGATCCCGCCGACTATCCGCGGCTCGCCGAGCGCTACCGCTTCCATTACCTGACGAAGGACCAGCACATCGAGCTGTTCGCCGGCGCCCGGGCGATGCTGGAGGAACTGCGCGACACCGGCTACCTGCTCGGCGTCGCGACGGGGAAAGGGCGGGTCGGGCTGAATCGGGCGCTCGACCAGGCAAAGCTGACGAGCCTGTTCGACGGGACCCGCTGCGCGGACGAAACCTTTTCGAAGCCGCATCCGGCGATGCTGCAGGAGCTGACCCGTGAATTGGGGCAGGATCTTGCGCGGACCGTGATGGTCGGCGATACCACCCACGATCTGCAGATGGCGGCAAGCGCCGGCGCGGCGGGGATCGGCGTCGCGTATGGCGCGCATCCGGCCGAGGCGCTGGCGGCGCTCGAGCCGCGTTTCGTCGCCGCCGACATCGAGGCGCTGGCCGGCTGGCTGCGCGAACACGCATGAGCGAAGCCGGCGTCGAAGTCCGGCGGATCTGCGCCGCGGACGAACTCGTGGACGGCGGTGCGGGCGTGCGCTGCGCCGCCACGTTGCGCGGCGAGCAGGCGGTCGTGTTCTTCGTGCGCTACGAAGGGCGCGCGTACGGTTATCTGAACCGCTGCGCGCATGTGCCGATGGAGCTGGACTGGGCCGAGGGCCAGTTCTTCGAATCGTCGGGCTTATACTTGATGTGCGCCACGCACGGCGCGATCTACGCCCCGGATACGGGCAAATGTGTCGGCGGGCCGTGCCGCGGCGGCCGGCTGCGGCCCGTCCAGGTCGACGAACGAGACACGCCGGAAGGCCGTGCGGTATTCTGGCTGCCCGATGACGATCTGCGTCCGGCTTCGACCTGACCTCTGACTACACCGCATGTCCGACCAACTGAACTCCTCTGATTCCCCCCCTCAACCCGCAGCCGGCGGCGCGCCCGCCCGCGAACCGAACTGGGAGCGCGCGGCGCTCGAGCGGATCGCGCTGGCGGCGATCAACGAGCAGCGCGCGGCGCGGCGCTGGCGGATCTTCTTCCGGTTTGCGTTCCTGGCCGTGATGGTCGGGTTGCTGTTCGTGCTGTTCGATTTTTCCGGCGACGGCAAGATGTCGAGCGGCCGCCACACCGCGCTCGTGTCGATCGACGGCGAGATCGCGGCGGGTACCAACGCGAACGCCGAGGACATCAATTCGGCGCTCGACGACGCATTCGACGACTCCGGCACCGCGGGCGTCGTGCTGCGCATCAACAGCCCCGGCGGCAGCCCGGTGCAGGCAGGCATCGTCTACGACGAGATCCGCCGACTGCGCGCGAAACACCCGTCCAAGCCGTTGTACGTGGTCGTGACCGACATGTGCGCGTCGGGCGGCTATTACATTGCGTCCGCGGCCGACAAGATCTATGTCGACAAGGCGAGCATCGTCGGCTCGATCGGCGTGCTGATGGACGGATTCGGCTTCACTGGCCTGATGGACAAGCTGGGCGTCCAGCGCCGCCTGCACACGTCGGGCGAGAACAAGGGCTTCTTCGACCCGTTCTCGCCGGAGACGCCGAAGATGGACGCCCATGCGCAGGAGATGCTCGACCAGATCCACGCGCAGTTCATCAAGGCGGTGAAGGACGGTCGCGGCGCGCGCCTGCACGAGACGCCCGACATGTTCTCCGGCCTGTTCTGGACCGGCGAGAAGAGTGTCGAACTCGGGCTGGCCGACGGCTTCGGCACGACCGACACCGTCGCGCGCGACGTGCTGAAGGCACCCGATATCGTCGACTACACGGTCAAAGAGAGCCTGACCAACCGGGTCGCGCGACGGTTCGGCGCGGCGGTCGGCCAGGCGGCGATGAAGGCGGCGCTGGTCGGCGGAGAGATGAAGCTGCGCTGAGCCCGCGGCCTAGTTCGCGAGCAGCAGGAAGATCGCGGGGCGCTTGTGCAGATCGGGCACAGGCGCCTTTTTCCATTCCGAAGCCGCGCGGCTCACGATCGTTTCGCTGGCCAGCGTCAGGTCGGCCGCGACGCAAATGAGCGTCGACGGCGCGCAGGTCGACACCAGCGTGTCGAGCATCGCGTGATTGCGGTAGGGCGTCTCGATGAAGATCTGCGTTTCGCGCGCCTTGCGGGATTGCTGCTCCAGTTCCCGCAGCCGCTTGGCGCGCGCGGCGGCGTCGACGGGCAGGTAGCCGTGGAACGCGAAACTCTGGCCGTTCAGGCCGGACGCCATCAGCGCCAGCAGGATCGAGCTCGGGCCGACCAGCGGCACGACCTTGACGCCGCGCTCGTGTGCGCGCCGCACCAGCAGCGCACCGGGATCGGCAACGGCCGGGCAGCCCGCCTCCGATACCAGGCCGGCATCCGCGCCGGCGAGCACCGGCGCGAGCAGCCGGTCGATTTCGCCTGCCGGCGTCTTGACGTTCAGTTCGCGGATCTCGATGTCCTGGATCGGCCGTTCGGCGCCGACCTTCTTCAGGAACGCACGGGTCGTTTTCGCGTTTTCGCCGATGTAGTAGCCGAGCGACGCGGCGCGGGCCTGGACCGCGGCGGGCAGCACGGCGGCCAGCATCGCCGCATCGCCTTCGCCGAGCGTGTTGGGAATCAGATAGAGCGTGCCGGCGGCCATCAGTCGTGCGCTCCGGAGGTGGACGCCGAAAGCGCGCCGAACAGCGGATAGCCGGCGGCGCGCAGCATGCCGGTCAACGCGATGAGCGGCAGGCCGATCAGCGCGGTGGGGTCGTCGGATTCGATGGCCTCGAGCAGCGCGATGCCGAGGCCTTCCGATTTGGCGCTGCCCGCGACGTCGTAGGGCGTCTCCGCGCGCAGGTAGGCATCGAGTTCGGCGTCGCTCAGCGAGCGGAAGCGGACCCGGGTGATCACATCTTCGGTCTGCGCGACGCCCGAGCGGCTGTCATACAGGCACAGCGCGCTATGGAATTCCACGTCGCGGCCCTGCATCGATTTCAATTGAGCGAGCGCTCGGTCGTGCGAGCCGGGTTTGCCGATCTGCAATCCGTCGAAGGTGGCGACCTGATCCGACCCGATCACGAGTACGCCGTCCGGCGCGTCGATCCGGCTCGCGACCGCTCGCGCTTTCGCGGCGGACAGCCGCAGCGCGGTGGCGGACGGCGTTTCGCCCGGTTGCGGGGTTTCGTCGAGGTCGGGCGTGATCACGTCGAACGGGATGTGCAGACGTTCGAGCAGTTCCCGCCGGTAGCGGGAGCTGGAAGCGAGAATCAGCCGCGGTGGGCGGTGAGCGTTATCCGGCATGGTCAGGATGGTCGAAAGCGGGTGAGTGGGGCGCAAGGGCCGGATCGTCGGAATGCTGCGCGGCGGTGCCGCGGGCCTTGTCTTAAGTGTTTGACTCGAAAAGATAAAACGGGTATGATTTTGGGCTTTTCATCGGCAGCATTGCCGATTTCTTCGGAAGCCATTCGAGGGCCGCGCAAAACGGCGCCGGACGGCGGGCAAAAAAAGCAAAAGGGCTTGTACTCGGCGCAGGGCTTGCCCGCGCGGGGCTTGCATTCCGGGTTGTACCGATCGATACGGCAGGATCGCACATGACATCTTCTGGCAAACCTGCAGTTTCGCTCGACCCGCACGCGGTCGATCTGTTCGAGTTCGCTCGCAGCGGACGTCAGGCGGCGGGCGCGGTGCAGCTTTCGCAACTGCCGCGCATGTTAAACGAAGTGCCGGCGGACGCGCCAGACCGCGATACCCGTTTCACTTGGCAGGCGGAGGGTTCGACCCAGTCCGAACTGCAGGACGACGGTACCGACGGCCAGCAGCCGTATCTGCGGCTCGCGCTGCATGGTTCGGCCTGGCTCGAATGTCAGCGCTGCGTGACCCCGTACCTGCAGCCGTTCGACGTCGATGTGGTGTACCGGATCGTTGCCACCGAAGAAGAAGCCGAGGAGTTTCCGCTCGACGACGATGATGTCGATGTGATCGTGGGCTCGCGCCAGTTCGATCTCGTCGACCTGATCGAAGAGGAGTTGTTGCTTTCCCTGCCGGTCGTGCCGAAGCACGAGGTCTGCCCGGCGGTGCATGAAAGCCTCGTGTCGGGCGTAAGCGGCCCCGAAGCCGATTCGGATGAGGAATCCGACGCGGCGCAGGGCGAGAGCGACAAGCCGAATCCGTTCGCGGCGCTGGAAGTGCTGAAGAAGGACGGCAAGAAACACTAGGTAGTAGGAGCTTGGGAAGGCGTTGGGCCGTTGGGCCGGGTGTTAAGCGTCGGATCGGGCTGTGTTAGAATCCGAAAAATTTTTAGGAGTTAGTCATGGCAGTTCAACAAAACAAGAAGTCGCCGTCGAAGCGCGGCATGCACCGTTCGCACGATTTCCTGACGACCACGCCGCTGGCCGTCGAGCCGAGCACGGGTGAAGTGCATATGCGTCACCACATCAGCCCGAACGGCTACTATCGCGGCAAGAAAGTCGTCAAGACGAAGAACGACTGAGCGTCGCGTCGCGCACGCCTGATGTTTATTCGGGCTTCTGCGCGGCAAGCGGTTCGCTTGACACTTTCCTGGCTCAACAAAAAGGCGGCATTCAACTGCCGCTTTTTTGTGCCTGAAATTCGTCGCACTCCATGACTGTAAAGCTCACAATCGATTGCATGGGAGGCGACCACGGCCCGTCCGTGACCGTTCCCGCGGCAGTCAAGTTCGTCCGTTCGCATCCCGATGCGAACCTGATGCTCGTCGGCATCGAGACTGCGATCCGTGCGCAGTTGAAGAAGTGCAAGGCGCTCAACGAGCCTGCGCTGACCATCGTGCCCGCCACCGAGGTGGTGGCGATGGACGACCCCGTTGAAGTCGCGCTGCGCAAGAAGAAAGATTCCTCGATGCGCGTCGCCCTCAATTACGTGAAGGACGGCAACGCGCAGGCGTGCGTGTCCGCCGGCAATACCGGCGCGCTGATGGCGGTGTCCCGCTATGTGCTCAAGACGCTGCCCGGCATCGAACGGCCCGCGATCGCGTTCGCGCTGCCGAATCCCACCGGTTACACGATGATGCTCGACCTCGGCGCGAACGTCGACTGCGAGCCGCAGCATCTGCTGCAGTTCGCGGAGATGGGGCACGCGCTCGTCGCGGCGCTCGAGGGCAAGGAGCGGCCGTCGATCGGGCTGCTCAACATCGGCGAGGAAGTGATCAAGGGCAACGAGACGATCAAGCGCGCCGGCGAACTGCTGCGCGCGAGCACGCTCAATTTTCGCGGCAACGTCGAAGGCAACGACATCTACAAGGGCACGGTCGACGTGATCGTGTGCGACGGCTTCGTCGGCAACGTGGCGCTGAAGACGTCGGAAGGGCTCGCGCAGATGCTCGCCGACATCATCAAGGAAGAGTTCAGCCGTTCGCTGATGTCGAAGCTGATGGCGGTGCTCGCGTTGCCGGTGCTGCTGCGTTTCAAGAAGCGCGTCGATCACCGTCAATACAACGGCGCGGCGCTGCTCGGCCTGCGCAGTCTTGTCATCAAGAGCCACGGTTCCGCCGATGCCTACGCGTTTGAGTGGGCGATCAAACGCGGGTATGATGCCGTCAAAAATGGCGTGCTGGAGCGCCTCTCGAGAGCGATGGCGGAAAACGCGGTGCCGCTTGCCGAGAGTCAGCGCGAAGCGGGCGGAGCGGGGCAGCCCGGCCCCTCCGCCGGCCAGCCAGCAGAGCCTTCTTCTGCGCTATCCTCTAAAGCATAAATGGCCCAATCGACTCTCTATTCCCGCGTGCTCGGCACGGGCAGCTACTTGCCGCCCGACCGCGTCACGAACCAGGATCTTGCCGATCGTCTCGCCAAGGAAGGCATTGAGACGAGCGACGAGTGGATCGTTGCGCGCACCGGCATCCATGCGCGCCACTTCGCCGCCCCCGACGTCACGACCAGCGATCTCGCGCTTATCGCCGCGCAGCGCGCGATCGAAGCCGCCGACGTCGATCCGCAGACGATCGACCTGATCATCGTCGCGACGTCGACGCCCGATTTCGTGTTCCCGAGCACCGCCTGCCTGTTGCAGAACAAGCTCGGCATCAAGAACAACGGCGCCGCGTTCGACGTGCAGGCCGTGTGCTCCGGCTTTGCCTATGCGCTCGCCACGGCCGACAGCTTCATTCGCAGCGGCCAGCACCGCACGGCGCTCGTGATCGGCGCGGAAACCTTCTCGCGGATTCTCGATTTCAAGGATCGCACCACCTGCGTGCTGTTCGGCGACGGCGCGGGTGCGGTGATCCTCGGCACGGCCGACGAGCCGGGCATCCTCGGCAGCGCATTGCATGCCGACGGCAGCTATTCTCACATCCTCTGCACGCCCGGCAACGTGAACGGCGGCGTGATTTCGGGCAGCGCGTTCCTGCACATGGACGGCCAGGCCGTCTTCAAGCTGGCGGTCAACGTGCTCGAGAAGGTCGCCATCGAGGCGCTGTCGAAAGCGAATCTGGCGCCGGAGCAGATCGACTGGCTGATTCCGCATCAGGCCAACATCCGTATCATGACCAGCACCTGCCGCAAGCTCGGCCTGCCGCAGGAGCGCATGGTCGTCACCGTGGGCGAACACGGCAACACGTCGGCCGCGTCGATCCCGCTGGCGTTCGACGCCGCGGTGCGCGACGGCCGCATCAAGCGCGGCCAGCACGTCCTGATCGAAGGCGTCGGCGGCGGCTTCACGTGGGGTGCCACGGTGTTCCGTTTCTGATTCGTCAGACGCTATCCCATCCGGCGCGCAGTGCCTGCGCGCCGTTCGAACCGAATCATTTGGGGACGATATGAAATTTGCCTTTGTTTTTCCGGGCCAGGGTTCGCAGGCGGTCGGCATGCTCAATGCGTTCGCCGATCTCGCCATCGTGCGTGAAACGGTCCAGGAAGCGTCCGATGTGCTCAACCAGGATCTCGGCAAGCTGATCGCCGAAGGTCCGGCCGAAGAGCTGAACCTGACGACCAACACGCAGCCGGTGATGCTGACGGCCGCTTACGCGTGCTACCGCGCGTGGCAGCAGGCCGGTGGCCCGGCGCCGTCGATCGTCGCGGGGCACAGCCTCGGCGAATACACCGCGCTTGTCGCCTCGGGCGCGCTCGCGTTCGGCGCCGCGGTGCCGCTCGTGCGGTTTCGCGCGCAGGCGATGCAGACCGCCGTGCCGGTCGGGCAGGGCGGCATGGCCGCGATTCTCGGTCTCGACGACGATACCGTGCGGGCCGTATGCGCTGAAGCGGCGAGCGAGGGTGTCGTGGAAGCCGTGAATTTCAACGCGCCGGCCCAGGTGGTGATCGCCGGCGCCAAGACGGCGGTCGACAAGGCCTGCGAAGTGGCGAAGGCGAAGGGCGCGAAGCGCGCACTGTTGCTGCCGGTGTCGGCGCCGTTCCATTCGTCGCTGCTCAAGCCCGCTTCGGACCAACTGCGCGATTATCTGGCCGGCGTCGAGGTGAAGGCGCCGCAGATCCCCGTCGTCAATAACATCGACGTCGCGGTGGTGTCGGACCCGGCTGCGATCAAGGATGCGCTGGTGCGTCAGGCCGCGGGTCCGGTGCGCTGGGTGGAGTGCGTGCGGCATATCGCCGGCACGGGCGTCACGCAAGTGATCGAATGCGGCCCGGGCAAGGTGCTCGCCGGTCTCACGAAGCGGATCGACAGCAACCTGACGGGCGCATCGGTGTTCGATCCGGCATCGCTCGACGAAGCGCTCAAGCTGGTCGCCGCGTAACTGCGAGCGGCCCGGCTGGCATCCCATCGGAACACGGAATACTCAATGGATAAGACTCTCGACAAACAGGTAGCGATCGTCACCGGCGCGTCGCGCGGCATCGGCCGGGCAATCGCGCTCGAACTGGCGCGCCAGGGCGCGACGGTGATCGGTACCGCGACCAGCGAAGCGGGTGCCGAAGGCATCGGCGCCGCGTTCAGGGAAGCGGGTCTCGAAGGCCGTGGCGCGGTGCTGAACGTGAACGACGCGACTGCCGCCGAGGCGCTGATCGACGCGACGGTCAAGGAATTCGGCACGCTCGGCGTGCTCGTCAACAATGCGGGCATCACGCAGGACCAACTGGCGATGCGGATGAAGGACGAGGACTGGGACGCCGTGATCGACACCAATCTGAAGTCGGTGTTTCGCCTGTCCCGCGCGGTACTGCGCCCGATGATGAAGGCCCGCGGCGGCCGCATCATCAATATCACGTCGGTGGTCGGTTCGGCCGGCAACCCCGGCCAGGTCAACTACGCGGCCGCCAAGGCCGGCGTGGCGGGCATGACCCGCGCGCTTGCGCGAGAGATCGGCAGCCGCGGCATCACGGTGAACTGCGTGGCGCCGGGTTTCATCGATACCGACATGACGAAGACGCTGCCCGAAGAACAGCAGGCCGCGCTCAAGACGCAAATTCCGCTGGGCCGCCTCGGCAGCCCGGAGGATATCGCCCATGCCGTCGCGTTCCTGGCATCGCCGCAGGCCGGTTATATCACCGGCACGACGCTGCACGTGAACGGCGGCATGTACATGTCGTAACGGAATTCGTTTACTATCCGCGCCGTGGCTCGTGATGAGCGCATCGGCGCCGGATAAACCGTAAAGCCAGCGCGCGTTTTTGGCGGCATCAAACCTGATAAAATGCGCGCACTTGTAAATTTGAACTTTCCCTCGGAGGGGTAATGGACAATATCGAACAACGTGTCAAGAAGATCGTCGCCGAGCAACTGGGCGTCGCTGAAGGCGAAATCAAGAACGAAGCATCGTTCGTGAATGATCTGGGTGCGGACTCGCTCGACACGGTCGAACTGGTGATGGCGCTGGAAGACGAGTTCGGCATGGAAATTCCGGACGAAGAAGCCGAGAAGATCACGACCGTTCAGCAAGCGATCGACTACGCTCGCGCAAACGTCAAGCCCTGAGCGCGCGTCTGCACGCTATATGGTGCAAACGCTGCGTTTGACGCGCTATCGCGCCGGTGCTGAAAGCCGGCCGAGCTAACAGCCACAGGGCTGCAGGGCTGATTCCTGTGGCCGCTGTGGCTTTTGTTTTTGTTATCCAATGGAAAAGAGATCACCGTGAGCCGCCGTCGTGTTGTTGTTACAGGCCTTGGGCTGATTTCGCCTGTTGGCAATAATGTTGCCGACGGCTGGGCCAATCTCGTGGCCGGCAAGTCCGGCATCGCCAATATCACGAAGTTCGACGCAACGAACTTCTCGACCCGCTTCGCAGGCGAGGTGAAGGGCTTCAATATCGAAGACTACATCCCGGCCAAGGAAGCGCGTCACATGGACACGTTCATCCACTACGGCATTGCCGCCGGCATGCAGGCCATGAAGGACAGCGGCCTGGAAGTCACGGACGAGAGCGCCGAGCGGATGGGGGTTGTCGTGGGCTCGGGCATCGGCGGCCTGCCGATGATCGAAGTCACGCAGACCGAACTGCTCAATCGCGGCCCGCGCCGGATTTCGCCGTTCTTCGTGCCCGCGTCGATCATCAACATGATTTCCGGCCACCTGTCGATCAAGTTCGGCCTCAAGGGCCCGAACCTGGCGATCGTGACCGCGTGTACGACCGGCCTGCACTGCATCGGCGAGGCTGCGCGCCTCATCGAGTACGGTGACGCCGACGTGATGATCGCCGGCGGTGCGGAATCGACCGTGTCGCCGCTCGGCATCGGCGGTTTCGCCGCGGCGCGCGCACTGTCGCAGCGCAACGACGATCCGGCGACGGCGAGCCGTCCATGGGACAAGGACCGTGACGGTTTCGTGCTGGGCGAAGGCGCAGGCGTGATGGTGCTTGAAGAGTACGAGCACGCGAAGGCTCGCGGCGCGAAGATCTATGCCGAAGTAGCGGGCTACGGGATGAGCGCCGACGCCTACCACATGACCGCGCCGCTGGAAGACGGCGACGGCGCGCGCCGCTGCATGCTGGCCGCGCTGCGCAATGCAGGCGTCAACATCGACCAGGTGAATTACCTGAACGCGCACGGCACGTCGACGCCGCTCGGCGACATCGCGGAAACCACCGCGATCAAGCGCGCGTTCAACGACCACGCGAAGCAGATCGTCGTGAATTCGACCAAGTCGATGACGGGCCACCTGCTGGGCGGCGCGGGCGGCCTCGAGTCGGTGTTTACGGTGCTGGCCATTCATAACCAGCTGTCGCCGCCGACGATCAACATTCTCAATCAGGATCCCGAGTGCGATCTCGATTACTGCGCGAACGAAGCGCGCGAGATGAAGATCGATGTCGCGCTGAAGAACTCCTTCGGCTTTGGCGGGACTAACGGCACGCTGGTCTTCAAGCGCGCCTGAAGCCGGATCGCTTGACGGATCCTTTCCACGCATCGTCCGACCGCGCGCAGCCTGTTGCGCTGCGCGCGTCGGTGCTGCTGCGCGCGGCATTCGCGGGTTTCGCGGCGATCGCGTCGCTCGGGCTCCAGGTCGGCATGGCGCCGCTGATCGGGCAAGGCGGAGCGACGCTCTGCGCGCTGCTGGTCGCGGCATGGTTGGCCGTGCTGGCGCGGGCAGTCTGGCGACGTCATCCCGCCGAGTTGCGGATCGATGCCCGCACGGGCGGGCTCGCGGCGTTCGATCGTACGGGTAGTCTGGTGGCGGAAGGGCGCATCGCCGGGTGCACGCAATGGAGCGATCTGTTGCTGGTGCTGGAGGTGCGAAGCAGGGCCGGCCGTGCTGTATCGCTTCTCATCCCCGCAGATGCGCTCGACGCATCCGCGTTTCGCGTACTCTCCGTGCTGGGCCGGCGTGCGTCTCGCGGCGGGCTCGCGAAGGTGTAACCGCTCCCGGTTGCGCCGGGTAACGTGACGCGAGGCGGGAACGCTACAATATGGCGCTCTGTGTTGTATCCCTAGTTAACGGATTTGTCAGGTGAGTGAAAAAGAAATCGATCAGGTTCTGGTCGAGCGCGTACAGAAGGGCGACAAGGCGGCGTTCGAACTCCTGGTCACCAAATACCACCGCAAGATCATCCGGTTGATCTCGCGCCTCGTGCGGGATCCCGCCGAGGTCGAGGATGTGGCTCAGGACGCGTTCATCAAGGCATATCGTGCGTTGCCGCAATTTCGCGGCGAATCGGCGTTCTACACGTGGTTGTACCGTATTGCGGTCAATACGGCGAAGAACTACCTTGCGACCCAGGGTCGCCGCGCGCCCACGTCCACTGAAGCGGACGCCGAAGAAGCTGAAACTTTCTCCGACGCAGACCAACTAAGGGATATCAACACGCCTGAGTCGATGTTGATGAGCAAGCAGATCGCCGAAACGGTCAATGCTGCGATGGCCCTGCTGCCCGAGGAATTGCGCACGGCCATTACGCTGCGGGAGATCGAAGGGCTGAGCTACGAGGAAATCGCGGAAATGATGGGGTGCCCGATCGGCACCGTTCGTTCGCGGATTTTCCGGGCTCGCGAGGCGATCGCGGCAAAATTGCGGCCGCTTCTCGATACGCCGGATGGCAAGCGCTGGTGAGCGTTCGCGGCTGATCGGGGCGGATTGGGGTCTAGTTCTAGTTACTGAAGTCGTGTATTACGACGGGGTGTGTAAGATGGGGAGCATCATGGGGTCGGTCTCTACGCAATCGCAAGCATGCTCGCAAGGCGAGCGCCTGTCCGCTCTGGTCGACGGCGAGCCGCTCGACGGCCTTCAGTTGGGCCAGATCCTGGCCGGGCTGGGCGAAGCGGAGCGCAAGACGTGGGCGCATTATCACGTGATCGGCGACGCGCTGCGTTCCGACGAGCTTGCGCTGTCGCCCGCCGTCAGCGAAACCTTCATGACGCGCTTCTCCGCAAGCTTCGAGGCCGAGCCGCACCTGCTCGCGCCGGCGCCGGTCGTGCGCACGCTGCTGTCGCTGCGCCGCCGGGTCGTACCGGCGTTCGCGGTGGCCGCCGCGGCCGCCACGCTGACCTGGATCGTCGTGCCGCAACTGCAGGTCGCAGGCGGCCAGGGAGCCCAGGTCGCATCGGTCAGTGCCCCGCAGGGCGCGATGCAGCGCGTCACGGTTGCGCAGGCTGCCCCGCAGCCGGCCATGCAGGAGGCCAACATCATCCGCGACGCGAGCCTCGATCAGTATCTTGAAGCGCATCAGCAGTTCGCGCAGCAGCCGGTCGTGTCGGGCTCGATGCCGCTCATTCGCGCCGCCGTGACCACGCAAGGCCAATAAACTCGATGCGGACATTGCAGTTGAATCGCGCCATCCCCGGTTGGAGGCGGCTGCCGGCACTTTTGCTCTGCGCAGCCGCACTGTTGTCCGTTCAATCCCACGCTTTCGCCCAGCAGGCCGACGATCCCGTTGCCACCCGGCGCGCCGCCGCGGACTGGCTCGACAGGATCCAGCAGGCCGCGCAGCAGCAGAACTACGAAGGTACGTTCGTCTACCAGCGCGGAACCTACGTGCAGTCGTCGCGGATCGTCCATTTCGCGGCGAAGGGCGATGGCGAATACGAGCAGATCGAAAGCCTCGACGGCAAGCCCCGCAAGCTGCTGCGTCATAACGACGATCTCTACACGTTCGTGCCCGAACGGCATCTGTGCGTCGTCGAGCGGCGCCAGAACAAGGATTCGTTTCCGGCGCTGCTCGGCGCGAGCGGCGAGCAGGTGCTGTCGGCCTATGAGCCGAAACTGCTCGGCAAGGACCGTGTGGCGGGCCTCGACGCGCAGGTCGTCGAACTGATGCCGAAGGATGCATATCGCTTCGCCTACAAGCTCTGGACCGACGCGAAGACCGGCCTGCTGCTGCGTTCGCAGACGCTCGACGCCGACGATCACGTGCTCGAGCAGATCGCTTTCTCCCAACTGCAATTCGGCTCCGCTACCGTGAGCCAGAAGAACGCGATCGCGGCGGGCATGCGCAATCTCGGCGGCTGGACGGTCGTGCGGCCGCCGGTGGCGCCCGTCGACATCGAGGCGCAGGGCTGGCAGATCGCGCCGACCGTGGCAGGCTTCCGCAAGATTCGCGAGGTCCGGCGCCCGATGGCGCCGCGCGACGCGGGCGATCCGCCGATTCCTGTCGACCAGGCGGTGTTTACGGACGGCCTCGCGACCGTCTCCGTGTTCATCGAGCCGACCGAGAAAAATACCCGCAAGGAAGGGGCGGGCAGCACGGGCGCGACCCATGTACTCGTCAAGCGCCGCGGCGATTTCTGGATCACGGTGCTGGGTGAAGTACCGCCGGCAACCTTGCAGCAGTTTACGTCTGCCATAGAATACAAGGCTTCCAAGTAACCTTCCGGTTCCCGACATGATGAAACTTTCGCTGCGCAACTGGTTGGCCGCTGCGGCGGTGGCGGCCTGTGTTCCGTTCGTCCCCCAAGCAGTGGCGGCGCCGACGGCCTCGGGTGCGAGCGCACCGGCGGCCGCGCCGGCCGCGTCGCGCGCGAGCCTGCCCGATTTCGCCGATCTGGTCGAAAAGGTCGGCCCGGCCGTCGTCAACATCCGGACCACGGCGAACGTACCGACCGACACGCGCGGCATGCTGCCTCCCGGGATGGACAACGGCGACATGTCGGAATTCTTCCGGCGCTTCTTCGGCATCCCGTTGCCGCAGATCCCGGGCGCACCGAAAAGCGCACCGAATGCGCCGAGCGCTCCCGATGCGCCGGACGCCGAGCAGAATCGCGGCGTCGGTTCGGGCTTCATCCTGTCCGCCGACGGTTATGTGATGACCAACGCGCACGTGGTCGACGACGCGGACACGATCTACGTGACCCTGACCGACAAACGCGAGTTCAAGGCGAAACTGATCGGCGTCGACGAGCGTACCGATGTGGCCGTCGTGAAGATCAACGCGACCAACCTGCCGAGCGTCGCGATCGGCGATTCGAACCGGGTGCGCGTCGGTGAGTGGGTGGTCGCTATCGGTTCGCCGTTCGGCCTCGACAACACCGTGACGGCCGGCATCGTGAGCGCGAAGGGGCGCAATACCGGCGACTATCTGCCGTTCATCCAGACCGATGTGGCGGTCAATCCCGGCAATTCCGGCGGCCCGCTGATCAACATGCAGGGCGAGGTCATCGGCATCAATTCGCAGATCTACAGCCGCACCGGCGGATTCATGGGCATTTCCTTCGCGATTCCGATCGACGAGGCGATGCGGGTGGCCGACCAGCTCAAGGCGTCGGGCAAGGTCGTGCGCGGGCGGATCGCGGTCGCGATCGGCGAGGTGACGAAGGACGTCGCGGACTCGATCGGCCTGCCGAAGGCGGAAGGCGCGCTGGTCAGCAGCGTCGAGCAGGGCGGCCCGGCGGAGAAGGCGGGCATTCAGCCAGGCGACATCATCCTGAAGTTCAACAACCGTCCGGTCGACACGGCGACCGACCTGCCGCGCATGGTCGGCGATACCAAGCCCGGCACGAAGGCGACGGTGACGGTGTGGCGCAAGGGGCAGTCGAAGGATCTGCCGATCACGATCGCCGAGGTGCCGACCGACAAGAACGCGAAGACCGACGCCGGCAAGACCCCGCAACCGAAGCCGCGCCAGAGCAATTCGCTCGGCCTGACGGTGAGCGATCTGTCGGCCGACCAGCTGAAGACGCTGAAACTGCGCGGCGGCGTGCAGATCGACGGCGTCGACGGTCCGGCCTTGCGGGCAGGCCTGCAGCGCGGCGACATCGTATTGCGGGTCGGCGACACCGACATCGCGAACGCGAAGCAGTTTGTCGACGTCACGTCGCAGCTCGATCCGCAGAAGATGGTGGCGGTGCTCGTGCGGCGCGGCGAAAACACGCAATTCATCCCGATCCGGCCGCGTCAGAAGTAGGCGCGCCGTGCTCTTCACGCTCTACGGCCGCGGCTGGTGCCACTTGTGCGACGACCTGCGCGACGCACTCGCGCCCGTCGCGGCCGAGTTCTCCGTGGCGGTCGAGGTTGTCGATATCGACAGCGATCCGGCACTCGTCGCGCGGTACGACGAGGCGGTGCCGGTGCTGATGCTGGATGGCGCTGAGGTCTGCCGCCATCGCTTCGACGAGGCGCGCGTCAGGCAGGCGCTGGCGGCCCGGACATGAACCCTGCGCGCGGCCGCGCCGAAATGCCGCCCCGGACGGGGCTTTTCGGCTAAAATAGGCTGTTTTTTCACCGACTTACACAAGGCGTGCTCTGCAGTCGTCGAGCGCGCCTTTTTCGCTTGATCGGCACTGAATGGATCATATTCGTAATTTCTCGATCATCGCGCACATCGACCATGGCAAGTCGACGCTCGCGGATCGCATCATCCAGGTATGCGGCGGCTTGTCCGATCGCGAGATGGAAGCGCAGGTGCTCGACTCGATGGATCTCGAGCGCGAGCGCGGCATCACGATCAAGGCGCAGACCGCCGCGCTGTCGTATCGCGCGCGCGACGGCCAGGTCTACAACCTGAATCTCATCGATACGCCGGGGCACGTCGACTTCTCCTACGAGGTCAGCCGCTCGCTGTCCGCCTGCGAAGGCGCGCTGCTCGTGGTGGACGCGAGCCAGGGCGTCGAGGCGCAGACGGTCGCGAATTGCTACACCGCGATCGAACTGGGTGTCGAGGTGGTGCCGGTCCTGAACAAGATCGACCTGCCCGCGGCCAACCCGGAAAACGCGATCGCCGAGATCGAGGACGTGATCGGTATCGATGCGACCGACGCGACGCATTGCAGCGCGAAGACGGGCCTCGGCGTCGAGGATGTGCTCGAGGCGCTGATCGTGAAGGTGCCGCCGCCGAAGGGCGACCCCGACGCACCGCTGCAGGCGCTCATCATCGACTCGTGGTTCGACAATTACGTCGGTGTCGTGATGTTGGTGCGCATCGTCAACGGCACGCTGCGTCCGAAGGACAAGATCAAGATGATGGCGACGGGCGCGCAGTATCCCGTCGAGCACATCGGCGTGTTCACGCCGAAGTCGCGCAATCTCGAATCGCTGTCGGCCGGGCAGGTGGGCTTCATCATCGCCGGCATCAAGGAACTGACGGCGGCGAAGGTGGGCGATACCGTCACGCTCGTCACGAAACCGGCGACGCAAGCGCTGCCGGGCTTCAAGGAGGTAAAGCCGCAGGTGTTCGCGGGTCTTTATCCGGTGGAGGCGAACCAGTACGACGCGCTGCGCGAATCGCTCGAGAAGCTGAAGCTCAACGATGCGTCGCTGCAGTACGAGCCGGAAGTGTCGCAGGCGCTCGGCTTCGGTTTCCGTTGCGGCTTCCTGGGTCTTCTGCACATGGAAATCGTGCAGGAGCGTCTGGAGCGCGAATTCGACATGGACCTGATCACCACGGCGCCGACCGTGGTGTACGAAGTCCTGATGAGCGACGGCTCGATCGTGATGGTCGAGAATCCCGCGAAGATGCCGGAGCCGCCGAAGATCGAGGAAATCCGCGAGCCGATCGTCACCGTGAATCTCTACATGCCGCAGGATTACGTCGGCTCGGTGATCACGCTGTGCACGCAGAAGCGCGGCTCGCAGATCAACATGCAGTATCACGGCCGCCAGGTGCAGCTCACCTACGAAATTCCGATGGCCGAGATCGTGCTCGACTTCTTCGATCGCCTGAAGTCGGTATCGCGCGGCTATGCGTCGATGGATTACGAGTTCAAGGAATACCGCTCGGCGGACGTCGTGAAGGTCGACATGCTGATCAACGGCGACAAGGTCGATGCGCTGTCGGTCATCGTGCACCGGTCGCAGTCGCAGTACCGCGGCCGCGAAGTGGCGTCGAAAATGCGCGAAATCATTCCGCGCCAGATGTACGACGTGGCGATCCAGGCCACGATCGGGGCGCATATCATCGCCCGGGAGAACATCAAGGCGCTGCGCAAGAACGTGCTGGCGAAGTGTTACGGCGGCGACATCACACGCAAGAAGAAGCTGCTCGAAAAGCAGAAAGCAGGTAAGAAACGCATGAAGCAGGTGGGTTCGGTCGAGATCCCGCAGGAGGCGTTCCTGGCGATCTTGCGAGTCGAAGACAAATAACAGGACTGATCCTTTATGAATTTTGCGCTGATTCTTTTTGTGCTCGTCGTCGTGACGGGCATCGCGTGGGTGTTGGACAAACTGTTTTTCCTGCCGCAGCGGCGCAAGGCGGCGGACGCGGCGGTCGAAGAGTTCGACCGCCAGCAGGCCCGCGTCGGCGAGCGCTTCGCCGACGAAAACGCGCCGCAGACGCGCGCGCGCCTGCGCGACGACAAGCTGCGCCAGCCGTGGTGGCTCGAATACACAGCCAGTTTCTTCCCGGTGATTCTCGTCGTGTTCGTGGTTCGCTCGTTCATCGTCGAACCGTTCAAGATTCCGTCGGGCTCGATGGTGCCGACACTCCTCGTCGGCGACTTCATCCTCGTCAACAAGTACGACTACGGCCTGCGTTTGCCGATCACCAACACCAAGCTGACCGAGGGCCGTCCGCTCGAGCGCGGCGACGTGGTGGTGTTCCGCTATCCGAAGGACGAGTCGGTCGATTACATCAAGCGCGTGATCGGCTTGCCGGGCGACACGGTCGCGTACCAGGACAAGCAGCTGACGATCAACGGTCAGCCGGTGCCGGAGACGCCGCTGCCCGACTACTTCGACGAAGAGCGGATGAACTACGCGAAGCAGTTTGAAGAAACACTGGGCACGCGCAAGAACGCAATCCTGAACAATCCGGCGGTGCCGCCGTTCGTGATGGGCGCGGACGATTATCCCTACCGCGACAACTGCACGTACAACAGCCGCGGCGTCATCTGCAAGGTGCCGCCCGGCAACTACTTCATGATGGGCGACAACCGCGACAACAGTGCGGACAGCCGTTACTGGGGTTTCGTGCCGGACAAGAACATCGTCGGCCGCGCGTTCTTCATCTGGATGAACTTCAGCAGCCTGAAACGCATCGGCTCGTTCCACTGATCGTCCGCGGTCCGGGCAATACCTCATGCCCGCGCCTGCGCGAGGTGTTGCCGAACTACTTTAAGAACCGGCGGTAACGCCGCTTCGTCATGCCTTTTCGTGCCCGGCTCCGTCTGTTCGACGGAGCCGGCGCCCGCGTTATACTCCTGCACATGCCCCTATCCCAGTTGGAAAGCCGGCTGCGCTACGAATTTCGCAATGCGGAATTGTTGCGCCAGGCTTTGACCCATCGCAGTCACAGTGCCACGCATAACGAACGGCTCGAGTTTCTCGGCGACTCCGTTCTGAATTGCGCGGTGGCTGCCCTTTTGTTCCAGCGTTTCAGCAAGCTCGACGAAGGCGATTTATCGCGCGTCCGGGCGAATCTCGTCAAACAGCAGTCGCTGTACGAGATTGCTCAGGCCCTCAATATTGCCGACGGGCTGCGTCTAGGCGAGGGCGAGTTGCGCAGCGGCGGGTTCCGGCGGCCTTCGATTCTCGCGGACGCATTCGAAGCCATCATCGGGGCGGTGTTCCTCGATGGCGGCTTCGAAGCCGCCCAAGGGGTGATCAAGCGCCTTTACGTGCCGATCCTCGACCATATCGACCCCCGTACTCTCGGCAAGGACGCCAAGACGCTGCTGCAGGAGTACCTGCAGGGGCACAAGATCGCATTGCCGACCTATACGGTCGTCGCGACGCATGGTGCGGCGCACAATCAGCAATTCGAAGTCGAATGCACTGTACCGAAGCTGGACGTCAAGGTGTCCGGGTCGGGCGCGAGCCGCCGAGCGGCCGAGCAGGCCGCGGCGAAAAAGGCACTCGATGAAGTGATGGCCGCGGCGCCGATGCTCGCCGCCAAGCCCAAGCGTTCGAAGAGTTCGCGCGCGGCGAAACACGCGGAGCCGGATATCGTGCCCGGCGTGAAGGGCGTGCAGGAAGCACTCGATCTGCGTTCGCCGGATCGCAAGGAGCGGATGTCGGTCCGCTCGGCCGTCGGCGCGGCCACCGAGATCAAGGCGGCACCCGCCGCCACTGCGGGCTCGGGGCAGACGCCCGTCGGCGAAGTTCCGGAGCGGGCCGTGGCACCCATCGCGGTGATTCGCGGCACGCATGTGGACAAGCCCGAGCGCGCACCGAAGCCGGTCGAGAATGGCTCGGGCGCCGAAAAAACGGTCGAAAAAGCCGATGCCGTGCCGCGCGCGGCGTCCGTCGCGACCGACAAGCCCGTCCGCCCCCGGGATGCAGCGTCCGCGCTGACGTCCGAAGCCGAGCCCGACATCGCCGCCGCCCCCGTGCGCGTCGCCGATGCCGGCCATTGAATCGCACCCCGTACCGAGGCCGCGCGGTGCGCGCGGCCGGTTCCGAACCTGCAGCATCCTGATATGAACGCTCCCGCTCCCACTGGTTTCCGCTGCGGCATGATCGCGATCGTCGGCCGTCCGAATGTCGGCAAATCGACGCTGATGAATGCGCTCGTCGGCCAGAAGATCAGCATCACGTCGCGCAAGGCGCAAACGACTCGCCACCGGATCACCGGCATTCACACGCTCGAGGACGCGCAATACATCTTCGTCGACACGCCCGGTTTCCAGACTCGCCACAGCACGGCGCTGAACCGCTCGCTGAATCGCGCGGTGACGTCGACGCTGACGTCGGTCGACGCGATCCTGTTCGTGATCGAGGCGGGCCGCTTCGGTCCGGACGACCAGAAGGTGCTCGACCTGATTCCGTCGTCGACGCCGACGCTGCTGATCGCGAACAAGCTCGATCGCGTCAACGACAAGGACACGCTGTTCCCGTTCATGCAGCAGATGGGTACGCTGCACGAGTTCGCGCAGATCGTGCCGCTGTCCGCGAAGCACCCGGACGACATCCGTCGGCTGATGGACACGATCAAGCCGTATCTGCCGGAAGGCGAGCCGATCTACGGCGAGGACGATCTGACCGACCGCAGCGCGCGCTTCCTGGCCGCCGAGATCCTGCGCGAGAAGGTGTTCCGCTGGACGGGCGACGAGCTGCCCTATACGAGCACCGTGATCATCGACAAGTTCGAGGAGGAGGGCCGTCTGCGGCGTGTGTTCGCGACGATCCTGGTCGAACGCGATACGCACAAGGCGATGGTGATCGGCAAGAAGGGCGCCAAGCTCAAGCAGATCAGCACCGAAGCGCGGATGGACATGGAAAAGCTGTTCGACGGCCCGGTGTATCTCGAAACCTTCGTCAAGGTGAAGAGCGGCTGGGCCGACAACGAAGCGGGGCTTCGCGCCTATGGGTACGAATGACGCGTGGATGATTCCCGCGGAGGGCGAGGCCGAGCCGCAACCGGCCGCCGCGCCCCCTCCGGCGCCGCTGCCCGAGCCGCCTCGCAAGGCGCGCCGGAGCAGCGCGCGCACGTCCGAATTCCGGATCGCCGAGCAGCCGGCGTTCGTGCTGCACAGTTATCCGTATCGCGAGACGAGCCTCATCATCGACGTGCTGACGCGCGACCATGGCCGCCTCGCGCTCGTCGCGAAAGGCGCGAAGCGCCCGCACTCCGCGTTGCGCGGCGTGTTGCAGACCTTCCAGCCGCTTGCGCTGTCGTGGTCGGGCAAAGCCGAAGTCCGTACGCTGACGGGGGCGGAATGGGTGGGCGGCATGCTGCCGCTCGCGGGGGATGCGCTGTTGTGCGGCTTCTATGCGAACGAACTGCTGGTCAAGTTCTGCGCGCGCGAAGATCCCCATCCGCCGTTGTTCAAACACTACCTCGTTACCTTGACGCGTCTCGCGCACGGCGATGCGCCCGTGCAAGTGCTGCGTTCGTTCGAGCGCGTGCTGCTGCGGGAGACCGGCTATGCGCTCGCGCTCGGCCGCACGGCCGCGCGGCGCGCGGTGCAGCCGGACGGCCTCTACGTGTTCGACCCCGAGCGCGGCGTGCGCGACGCGGACGACGGTCTGCCGCCGCACTGGCCCGTGGTATCCGGCCAGACGTTGCTCGACATGGAAGAGGACGATTACCATCGGGCGCAGACCGTCGCGCAAAGCAAGACGCTGATGCGCTTCCTGCTCAACACCTACCTGGGCGGCACGCCGCTCGCCACGCGTCAGATCCTGATCGACCTGCAAAATCTATGAGCTTTTTCCTGACCTCGCCCGCCGCCATCGATCTTGGCGTCAACATCGACCACGTCGCGACGCTGCGCAATGTGCGCGGTACGACCTATCCGGATCCGATCCGCGCCGCGCTGGCCGCGGAGGACGCCGGTGCGGACGCGATTACGCTGCATTTGCGCGAGGATCGCCGCCACATCGTCGATGCCGACGTGCGGAACCTGCGTCCGCTGCTGAAGACACGGATGAACCTCGAATGTGCGGTAACGGCCGAGATGCTCGACATCGCCTGCGAGATCCGTCCGCACGATGCATGCCTCGTCCCCGAAAAGCGCGAGGAGCTGACGACGGAAGGCGGCCTCGACGTCGCCGGCCATTTCGATGCGGTGCGCGCCGCGTGCAGGCAGCTCGCGGAGGCGGGCGTGCGCGTGTCGCTGTTCGTCGATCCGGACGAAACCCAGATCCGTGCCGCGCATGAGGCGGGCGCTCCCGTTGTCGAACTGCATACCGGCCGTTATGCCGACGCGCACGACGAGGCCGAGCAGCAGCGCGAATACGAGCGGATCGTCGCGGGCGTGCAGGCGGGCGTGAAGCTTGGCGTCAAGGTGAACGCGGGGCATGGCCTGCACTACACGAACGTGCAGCCGATCGCCGCGATCGACGGCATCGTCGAGCTGAACATCGGCCATGCGATCGTCGCGCATGCGGTCTTCGTGGGCTGGGACAACGCCGTGCGCGAGATGAAGGCGATCATGGTCGCGGCACGCGTTGCCGCGCTGCACGGCGGTCGCTGAGCGCCGATGGCGATCTACGGCATCGGTACCGATATCGTCCAGGTGAGCCGCATCGCCGCCGTGCTCGAACGCACCGGCGGGCGCTTCGCGGACAAGGTGCTCGGCCCCGACGAACTCCGCGTGTTCCACGCGCGCCGCGCCCGTTCCGAGGCACGCGGCATCGCGTTTCTCGCTACCCGGTTTTCCGCAAAGGAGGCGTTCTCGAAGGCCATCGGCCTCGGGATGCGCTGGCCGATGACGTGGCGCGCGCTGCAGACGCTCAACGAGCCGAGCGGGCAGCCCGTCGTGGTGGCGTCGGGCGAACTGGCCGCGTGGCTCGACGCACGCGGCATTACCGCGCGCGTGACCGTCAGCGACGAGCGTGACTATGCGGTGTCGTTCGTGATCGCCGAAACGTCCGGGACGGACGCGGCCTCCGATGCCGTCCGTCCGGCAATCTGATTTTCCCCTACGGATCCTGACTCGATGAAACAGACTCCCGGCCCGGTCATGCTCGACATCGTCGGCGCCACGCTGACGCGCGACGATGCCCGTCGTCTCGCGCACCCGCAAACGGGCGGCGTGATCCTGTTCGCCCGCCATTTCAAGGACCGCGCCCAGCTGATCGCGCTGACCGATGCGATCCGCGCGGTGCGCGAGGACATCCTGATCGCGGTCGACCACGAGGGCGGGCGGGTGCAACGGTTTCGCACCGACGGGTTCACGGTGCTGCCGGCAATGCGTCGACTCGGCGAACTGTGGGACAAGGACGTGCTGCTCGCGACCAAGGCCGCGACGGCGGTCGGCTACGTGCTCGCGGCCGAACTGCGCGCGTGCGGCGTCGACCTGAGCTTCACGCCGGTGCTCGATCTCGACTACGGCCACTCGCAGGTGATCGGCGATCGCGCGTTTCACCGCGATCCGCGCGTTGTCGCGCTGCTCGCGAAGAGCCTCAATCACGGACTGGCGCTGGCAGGCATGGCGAACTGCGGCAAGCATTTCCCCGGCCACGGCTACGCGGAAGCCGATTCGCACGTCGCGCTGCCGACCGACGACCGTTCGCTCGAAACGATTCTCAAGCACGACGTCGCACCTTACGACTGGCTTGGATTGTCGCTGGCCGCGGTGATCCCCGCACACGTGATCTACACGCAGGTCGATCCGAAGCCCGCCGGCTTTTCGCGCATCTGGCTGCAGGACATCCTGCGCGGCCGGCTGCGATTCCCGGGCGCGGTGTTCAGCGACGATCTGTCGATGGAAGCCGCGCGCGAAGGCGGTACGCTGACGCAGGCCGCGGAAGCGGCGCTCGCGGCCGGCTGCGACATGGTGCTGATCTGCAATCAGCCCGAGGCCGCCGAGCGGGTGTTGAACGAGTTGCAGACCGCGCCGTCGCGAGAATCCCAGCAGCGGCTCAAGCGCTTGCGTCCGCGCGGCAAGCCGCTCAAGTGGGACAGGCTGATGCGTCAGCCGGAGTATCTGCGCGCGCAGGAACTGCTGCGCGGCGCATTCGCGTAAGCGGCCCCGCGCCGGCGCAGGCCGGCGCGAACCTCGGGCGGCCCGCCGATGCCGCGGCCACCGACCGGCGCCGCCGTACCCGCGGTCAGTTCACCTTCATCCGCTGCAACTTGTTGTAGAGCGTTTTCGGGCTGATGCCGAGCAGCGAGGCGGCGCGATGGCGCGTGCCGCCGACCGCGTCGAGCGTGGCGCGGATCAGAAGATCCTCGACGTCCGAGAGCGGCGTGCCCACCCGAACCTGAACACTGCTGCCGTTCAACGACGTGCCCGCCGACAGGCTCGACTCCCCCGCGCGCAGCGTCTCGATGAAATCGCCCGACGCATCGTAGGCAAACCGGACGCGGTCGTGCAGCTCGCGGACGTTGCCGGGCCAGTCGTAGGCCAGGCATTCGCGCACGAAGCCGGGCGCAATGCGCTTGCCGGTCGCGCTGAGCCCCGCCGCGCGGGCCTCGCGGTTCAGGTCGTCGACGAAGGCTTCGGCGATATGCACGACATCGTCGTCACGCTCGCGCAGCGGCGGCAAGCCGATCGACGCCGCATCGAGGCGCAGCCAGAGATCTTCGCGCAGCGTGCCGTTGGCCACCGCTTCGCGCGCCGGGCGGCGGGTGGTCGCGATCAGCCGGAAGTCGCTCGCCACCTCGCTCGTGCCGCCGACGCGCATGAAATTCTGCGAGTCGAGCGCGTGCAGCAGCGATTCCTGCAATGCGAGCGGCAGCGCCGTGATCTCGTCGATCAGCAATGTGCCGCCGCTCGCCTGCTCGAACAGCCCGGGTTCGCGTCGCTCCGAGCCGCCGTAGCCGCCGCGTTCGCGCCCGAACAGCATCCCTTCGAGCGCCGCGCCGCTGGTTTCGACGCTGCGGGCCGATTGCGCGGCCGTCCGGCAGTCGAACGCGACGAACGGCCCCTTGCGGCGCCGGCTCAGGTCGTGCAGCGTGCGCGCGGCGATTTCCTTGCCGGTGCCGGGCTCGCCCCACAGCAGCACGGCCGTTTCGGTGCGGGCGTTGTGCTCGATCATGTCGTACACATGCTGGATCGCATCGCTGCGCCCGACCAGCGCGCCGAAGCGGCCGAGGCGGCGCAGCGCGGCGCGCAGCGACTGCACTTCGTCGATCAGTTCGTAGGGGCGGGGGATCCGGGCAAGCAGGCTGCGCAGGCGCGGGATATTGATCGGCTTGAGCAGGTAATCCCAGATGCCGTGGCGCAAGCCTTCGATCGCGCTCTCGACGGTTGCGTTGCCGGTCAGGACGATCACGGGCAGCGAGCCGTTCGGCTGTTGCTGCGGCAGGTTCTGCAGCAGATCGAAGCCGCTGCCGTCCGGCAGGTTGAGGTCGACCAGGACCACGTCGGGAATCGAGCGCGCCAATGCCGCGCGCGCCTCGGCCAGCGAAGTGGCGGTGTCGACGGAGAAACCGTCCGCCGCAAGCAGCGCGGTGAGGCCGGACAGACTATTGGGATCGTCTTCGACAATCAGAGCGTGTGGCATGGTGTGCGCGAGTAATCAAAGGGCGGGCCGTGAGCGAATCTGCATGCAGCCTCGTTTTGAGATTAGAAACGGATTTTATGCCTCGCGGCACGCTTAGCGTACGGTATTTGTTAGCTGATATAAAACAGTTACCGAAGATACAAATTGAATATCTTTGGTTTGCCTTTCAGTCGCGGTTCTATGCTCCTGCGCCGCCGCGCAATATTCGGTCGTCCATAAACAAAAAGCGCCCCGGAGGGCGCTTTGTTCGGCGTGCTGCGCGAACTTATGCGCGGCTGCGGTACTCGTTGGTCCGCGTGTCGATTTCGATCTTGTCGCCCGTGTTGCAAAAGAGCGGCACCTGCAGTTCGTAGCCCGTCGAGATCTTGGCGTTCTTCAGCACCTTGCCCGACGACGTGTCGCCCTTCACGGCCGGTTCCGTGTAGGTGATCTCGCGGATCAGCACCGTCGGGAGTTCGACCGAGATCGCCTTCTCGTTGTAGAACACGACTTCGCAAGCCATGCCGTCTTCGAGGTAGTTGAGCGCGTCGCTCATCATGTCCGCTTCGACTTCGTACTGGTTGTAGTCGGCGTCCATGAACACGTACATCGGGTCTGCGAAGTACGAGTAGGTCACTTCCTTGCGATCGAGCACGACGACGTCGAACTTGTCGTCCGCCTTGTAGACCGATTCCTGGCCCGCGCCCGTCAGCAGATTCTTCAGCTTCATCTTGACGACGGCGGCGTTGCGGCCCGACTTGTTGTATTCCGTCTTCGAGATGACCATGGCGTCGCTGCCGACCATCACGACGTTACCTACGCGGAGTTCCTGTGCGGTTTTCATAATAAAACTGTCCTGTACGAAAAAATTTGCCTGAGCGTTGCTCAACGGCGGACGGCGCAAGCGGGTTCGATCCGGCGGGGGCGATACAGCGGAGCGGGCCCGGGCCCGCTTCGGATGCTTTCATCTGCCATTCAGGCCCCATCAGGTTCCGTCGATCCCGATTCGACCCGTTGGCGCCGGAAAGATGCGCGCTTGCGTAGTCTGCCGTTGGATAACCGCTTATTTTAACTGACTTTTTGCAAATTCCGCCAGATTTCCGGCGAGGTCGCCGATCGACGCCAGCTNCCCATCAGGTTCCGTCGATCCCGATTCGACCCGTTGGCGCCGGAAAGATGCGCGCTTGCGTAGTCTGCCGTTGGATAACCGCTTATTTTAACTGACTTTTTGCAAATTCCGCCAGATTTCCGGCGAGGTCGCCGATCGACGCCAGCTCGTCCGCCCAACTGGTCGAGCGGGCCTGCAACGCCGGGCGATGCAGCCAGAAGTCGGCCCAATCCGGCGTGCCTCGGCCGTTCCATGCGTGCCAGAAGCGCGTGATCGCATCGCGGGCGGGGGCGTCGAGGCGGGCGGCAACATGGTCGAGTGCGGCGTCGAGCTTCGGCAGGTGGGCGTCGTCGGCTTGCGGATAGATTTGCCAGACGAAAGGCCGGCGGGCCCACTGGGCGCGCACGAAGGAGTCCTCGCCTCGCACGAAGTTGATATCGCTGACCCACAGCAGCGGGTCGTAATCGGGCTGCGCGACGAACGCGAGCCCGTGCGCGCTCAGGCTGCCGCGCGTTGCGCGGGTGCCGGCGGGCAGGGCATCGGTGCCGAAGAAGCGCGCGACCGACGCCGATACGCGGCCTTCGGGGACCAGCAGCACGACCGGCTGGCCGCCGTCGCGCCATTGTTCGAGCAGCGGCTCGAGCGCCGGATTCTCATACGCGAACAACGATGCGACAAGGGCATCGGCCGGCGGTGCGGTGCGGCCGGCGGCGGCTTGCCACCATGTGTTCCGTGCGTCGGCATCGATATCGAACGCTGTGCGGCGCGCGTCGAGATCGCGTTCCTTCAGCACGCCGCCCGTTCCCGGGCCGAGGCCCGGGAAGAAGAAGGTCTTGGTCAGCGGGTGGCGGGGGTGCGGCGATGGCCGGAGATGAAAATCGCCGACCCAGTCCTCGGCGCTCAGGTATTCGAGATTGATCCACACGCACGGGCGCTTGCGGCGCGCCATCGCCGCGACATAGACCGCGGGCAACTCGCACGCGAACGCCTCGATCACGACGTCTGCGATCGCGAGCGTATCGCCCGCATGCGCGGGCTCGCGCCAGTGCTCGACGACGATCCCGTCGATCGTCTGGCGAGCCGCCTCGACGCGCAGGCCGGGCTGCAGCCGCGCGAAGCTCTGCAGGTCGTCGACGAAGATCCGTACCTGCCAGGCGTGTTCGCGGGCAAGCTGCCGCGCCAGGCGCCAGCAGACGCCGATGTCGCCGAAGTTGTCGACCACGGCACAGAAGATATCGCAGGCGATCCGCCGGCCGGCGCCGGGCGACGTGGCCGCGACGGCGGAGCGCAAGGGCAGCGAGAAAGGAATGGGCGGCATCGAAGAAAGGGCGGGGAATGCTCTAAACTGGCGATTCTAAATGACCTGTTCGCGCGCCTTCCGGCGCCCGGATTTCGCATGACATCCCCCGACGCACACGAACCCGCTTTCGAACCCAAGAAGATTCTCGCGCAACTGCCGCATCTGCCGGGCGTGTATCGCTACTACGACGGCGGCGGCGGCGTGCTGTACGTCGGCAAGGCGCGCGACCTGAAGAAGCGCGTGTCGAGCTACTTCACGAAGACGCAGTCGTCGCCGCGAATTGCGATGATGGTCATGCGCATCGCGCGGATCGAGACCACCGTGACGCGCTCGGAAGCCGAAGCGCTGCTCCTCGAGAACAACCTGATCAAGGCGCTGGCGCCGCGCTACAACATCCTGTTTCGCGACGACAAGTCGTATCCGTATCTGAAGCTTACCGGGCACCGGTTTCCGCGGATGGCGTATTACCGCGGCGCCGTGGACAAGAAGAACCAGTACTTCGGTCCGTTTCCGAGCGCCTGGGCGGTGCGCGAGAGCATCCAGATCCTGCAGCGCGTGTTCCAACTGCGTACCTGCGAGGACTCGGTCTTCAACAACCGGACGCGGCCCTGCCTGCTGCACCAGATCGGCCGTTGCACAGCGCCGTGCGTCGGCGCGATCGGCGATGAGGATTACGCGCGCGACGTGTCGAACGCGTCGCGCTTCCTGCTGGGCCGGCAGAGCGAGGTGATGGGCGAGCTCGAGCAGAAGATGCATGCATTCGCCGCGGAGCTGAAGTTCGAGCAGGCCGCGCAGGTGCGCAACCAGATGAGCTCGCTTGCGACCGTGCTGCATCAGCAGGCGATCGACATCGGCGGCGACAGCGATGTCGATATCCTGGCCGTGGTCGCGCAGGGCGGCCGCGTGTGCGTGAATCTCGCGATGGTGCGCGGCGGTCGCCACCTCGGCGACAAGGCGTATTTCCCGGCACACGTGGAAAGTGCGTTGACGCTGGCGGAGGGCGGCCTGGACGACGCGGGGCAGGGGGTTTCCGACTCCGCGGTCGGCAATGCCGCGGCGAAAGAGGGTATGGAGGCCCCGTCGGAGGAAAACGACGACGCCCCGGCGTCGATCGAGACGGAGGTGCTCGAGGCGTTCATTGCGCAGCACTATCTCGGCAATCGCGTGCCGCCCGTGCTGGTGGTCAGTCACGCGCCGGCCGATCGCGAACTGATCGATATCCTGATCGAACAGGCGGGACACAAGGTGACGGTGCTGCGCCAGCCTCAAGGGCAGAAGCGAGCGTGGCTGTCGATGGCCGAACAGAATGCACGGCTTGCGCTCGCGCGGTTGCTGTCCGAACAGGGCTCGCAGCAGGCGCGCACCCGCGCGCTGGCCGATACGCTGAGCTACGAAAGCGAGGACTTCGCGCAGTTGCGGATCGAGTGTTTCGACATCAGCCACACGATGGGCGAGGCGACCCAGGCATCGTGCGTGGTCTATCACCACCACAAGATGCAGTCCGGGGAGTACCGCCGCTACAACATCACCGGCATTACGCCAGGCGACGATTACGCGGCGATGCGCCAGGTGCTGACGCGTCGCTACGAGAAGATGGTCGAGCAGGCGGCGCAAGCAGCATCGGCCGACGCCGAGGCAGGCATCGACGCGGACGTGACGCGTGACGCCGCATCGTCGGCGCTGCTGCCGAACATCGTGCTGATCGACGGCGGCAAGGGGCAGGTCGAGATCGCGCGCCAGGTATTCACCGAACTCGGGCTCGACTGTTCGATGCTGGTGGGGGTCGCGAAGGGCGAGGGGCGCAAGGTCGGGCTCGAAACCCTGATCTTCGCCGACGGCCGCGCGCCGCTCGAACTCGGCAAGGAGAGCGCCGCGCTGATGCTGGTGGCGCAGATTCGCGACGAAGCGCATCGCTTCGCGATCACCGGGATGCGGGCGAAACGCGCGAAAACGCGCCAGACGTCCCGGCTGGAGGAGCTCGAGGGGGTCGGCGCGAAACGCCGTCAGCGCCTGCTGGCGCGCTTCGGCGGGTTGCGCGGCGTGGTGGCGGCGAGCGTCGAGGAGCTGGCGAGCGTCGAAGGCATCTCGCATGCATTGGCCGAGCAGATCTACCGGCAATTGCACTAGGATCCGGCTTGCTCGGGCCGCCTGGCTTGTAGCGGCGCGGGCGACACGGCACAATTGCAGCTCCTTTATCTGTTTCGCATGCCATGCCGTTCAACTTCCCGATTTTCCTGACGTGGGTGCGAATCGTGCTGATTCCGCTGGTGGTCGGCGTGCTGTATCTGCCGGACACGGTAATGAGCGTCGAGCATCGCAACCTGGCGGCGGCCTTGATCTTCATCCTGGCGGCGCTGACCGACTGGTTCGACGGTTTTCTCGCCCGCAAGTGGAACCAGACGTCGGCATTCGGCGCGTTTCTCGATCCGGTGGCGGACAAGCTGATGGTGACCGCGGCGCTGCTTGTGCTGGTGCAGCTGGCGCGGGTCGACGCCGCGATCGCTCTTGTGATCATCGGCCGGGAGATCGCGATTTCGGCGCTGCGCGAATGGATGGCGCAGATCGGCGCGTCGAAGAGCGTCGCGGTGAATTCGCTCGGCAAGTTCAAGACAGCCTGCCAGATGATCGCGATCCCGATGTTGCTGTTCTACGGCCGTCTGCCGCTCGTCGGCGGTTTCGCCGTCGACACTCGCGTATGGGGGACGTGGTTGATCTACCTGGCCGCGGTGCTGACGATCTGGTCGATGCTGTACTACATGAAACTTGCGTGGCCGCAGATTCGCGAGCGCGGCGGCGCGGCCTGATCGGCCGGGGCGCGGCAAAAGAAAAGGGGCGCGAAAAACGCTTGACACACAAACCGGGCTTCTACATAATCTCGTTTCTCCGCTGCACGGCAAGCAGTTAGCGCAGCGGAAGCAGCAAAACGCGGGAGTAGCTCAGTTGGTAGAGCGCAACCTTGCCAAGGTTGAGGTCGCGAGTTCGAGACTCGTCTCCCGCTCCAGGTTAAAGCAGCAGCGTTTTGCTTGAGGTGTTGTTCGGCAAGGCGTGCAGGACAATGCGGGAGTAGCTCAGTTGGTAGAGCGCAACCTTGCCAAGGTTGAGGTCGCGAGTTCGAGACTCGTCTCCCGCTCCAAATCTCGATCTACAGAGTTCCATGGAGTTCTGTAAGTCATTGAAAACAGGGGCGAAAGCCCCTGTTTTCATTCCGGTGAGGCCTACCGGAATCCAGCAGCAGCCAGCACTTTTTAGTCCATCTATACGGACGCGGGCTGGAGCGCATTGTTGCTGGGCGGTAGCGGGCGATATGTCGACCATCTGTTCCTGAATGAACCCAGGTACAGAGGAGTTGAACATGGCACTCTCCGACACAACCGTCCGTCAGGCCAAGACCAAGCGCAAGGCCTACACCCTCGGTGACACCGACGGCCTTTCTCTGGCCGTATCCCCCGAAGGCGGCAAGAGTTGGCATTTCCGTTACAGCTGGAACGGGAAGCAAAAGCGGCTCTCCCCCGGAACCTATCCTGAAATTTCCCTCAAAGACGCCCGTGCTCGACGCGACGAAGCTCGCGAGCTGGTTGCGCGCGGTATCAATCCCAGGAAACACCGGAACCAGGAACGCAGGCTGGCCCTGCTCGCCGAAGAGCACACTTTCCTCAGGGTGTAAGAGCAGTGGTTTGAGTTCCGTAAGCAGAGCCTGAAGCCCGGCCGCCAAAGTACGCAAGCGCAGATCCAGCGCATCTTCAACAAAGACCTTCTGCCCACCCTTGGACCAAGGTCGGTGTACGAAATCAAGCGCCCTGACCTGTTGGATGTGCTTGAGAAGATTGAGAAGCGTCACGCGTTTACAACGGCAGAGAAGTGTCGCACCTGGCTCCACCAGGTGTTTCGCTATGCCTGGGTGAAGGTTCCCGACCTTGAACAGAGCCCGGCGTCGGATCTTGACGTCGTCGCTGCGCCGAAGCCGCCTGTGACGCACAATCGCTTCCTGCGCATGGGTGAGCTTCCTGAGTTGTTGCACAAGCTCCGCGAGTACAAGGGCAAGCTGCAGACCCAACTTGGGTTGCGCTTGCTGTTGTTGACGGGGGTTCGAACGGGCGAGCTTCGTTTGGCTACCCCTGACCAGTTTCACCTGGATCAAGGTCTTTGGATCATTCCGCCAGAAGTGGTGAAGCAACTGCAACTGGAGATGCGCAAAGACCGCAAACTCCCGACTGATATCCCTCCGTACATCGTCCCGCTTTCCGTGCAGGCGCAGGAAATCGTGAGCTACCTGATCGAGGAGCGTAGGCCGGCGCAGAAGTATCTGTTGACCCATCGCAGCGAGCTGGCCGAGCGAATCAGCGAAAACACGTTGAATACTGCGCTGCAGCGTATGGGGTACACCCGTCAACTTACGGGGCACGGTATCCGAGCGACCATTTCCACCGCTCTCAACGAGATCGGCTATCCGAAGGTGTGGGTGGACGCCCAGCTTTCTCACTCGGACCCGGACAAGGTCAGTGCGTCGTAATCACGCTGAATATGTGGAGCAGCGTCGAAGCATGATGCAAGACTGGGCGGACCGCCTCGACCTGTGGGAGCGCGGCCTGTCCGAGGCGGCCAGCATGCAATTGAAACTGACCGTCCAGTTTGAGGCTATGCCGCTTATGCCGAACGTGGCGAAGGCAGAACCGCGGGCGGATTCGGCACCGGCGCCTCTTGATACGAATGAGCCCCCACTCAGTCCTGCGCTTGCAGCCGCATCCATCCGGTTGCCTGCGGTACCTATTCAGGAAACGCGTCCCGCAGCAGTGCCGGAGCTTTCACCGTTCCAGCGAGCGCATGCCGAAAAGCTTGAACTCTACGAGGCGCCGCACAACCTGCCGGTGATCGCTTTTGCCAAGCTCTCAGGAAAATCTCGTGATCAGATCAATCGCGACATCAAGGCGGGTTGCCTGTTGACGTTGACGATGGGCAACCGTGGACAGCGTATTCCTGACTGGCAATTGGACCCGTTCTGTCAGGAACTGACGAGTCGTGTATTGGCGGAAGCTCGTGACGTGGACTCTTGGTCGATCTACCAGGCGCTCAACACGCCAGTGAAGAAGCTCGGTGGGCAGCGTCCAATTGAAGCGGTTCGCGAGTATGGGGTCGACGCAGTGGCCAATGACGCACGGCGCATGCTGAAGGCTGGGCTGTCGTAGCAAAGTCCTTGCCGACTCGCCAGTAGCGAAAGAAGCCGAATCGTAGCTCCCAACGGGGCTCGTCCTTCAGATCACGCCCGCAGGGTGTTCCGCGCGCCACGCGGCGGCGAGCTGTCGAGCAGCAGCAAAGCAGACGGCTTCGTTTCCCGGCGCGCCGATCAACTGCACGCCGACCGGCAGTTCGCCCGGCAGGAAGCACGGCGCGCTGACGACCGGCAGTCCCGCGAACGAGACCGGCTGCGTGAGCATGCCGAGAGTCTTCGCCGGTTCGAGCGCGACGCCGTTGACGTCGACGGTCGCGTCGGTGAAGCGCGGCGCGGCATAGGGCGTTGCCGCTGCGATCAGCACGTCGTAGTGCGTGAACAGTGCTTCGAAGTGGATACACCAGGCGGCACGACACGCGATCGCCGCGCCGTATGCGGTGTCGGACGTCGCGAGACCGGCCGCAATGCGAGCCCGCAGCCGTTCCGATACGAGTGACGCCGGCGCATCAAGCAGGGCGTGATGCGCGCTGGCCAGTTCCACATTCGAGATTACGATCGCCGCATCGCGCGCGACGTCGGTGCCATCGATCGGCACCGAGCCGCCTGCCCGCAGGCAGGCTGCCGCGCGCCGGACGGCGCGGCGCGCGTCCGCATCGGCGTGCCGTTCGAAATCGCCGGTCAGCACGGCGATGCGCAGCGGCGCGGTCGAATCGCCGACAAGGCGGGAGCGCAGCGGGTCGACACCGCGCATCACGTCATAGAGCACCGCGAGATCTTCGATGCCGTTCGCGAACCCGCCGACGGTATCGAGCGAATCGGCATAGGGCAGGCAGCCGGCGCGCGACAGCCCGCCGTCGCCGGGCCGGAAACCCCACACGCCGCACAGCGCGGCCGGTGCGCGGATCGAGCCGTTGGTGTCGCTGCCAAGCGCGAGCGGTACGTAACCGGCGGCGACGGCGGCGGCCGACCCGCTCGACGAGCCGCCCGTCATGCGCGCCGGATCGGCCGGCAGGCGCACTGCGCCGTAGTGCGGATTCACGCCTGTCGCGCCGCACGCGAGTTCGTCCATGTACGTCGCGCCGACCGGCACCGCGCCCGCCGCGCACAGCCGCGCAACCATCGCCGCATCGGCGACGGCGGCCGGCAATGCAGCGCGAGCGGGCGATCCCGCGACCGTCGCGTAACCTGCCACGTCGAAATTCCATTTCACGAGAAACGGCACACCGGCGAGCGGGCCTGGATCGCGCCCGTCGCGTACGAGCCGGTCGATATGTCGCGCGTCGCGCAGCGCCCGTTCTTCGAACGTCCTTGCGCACGCGTTGATCGCGCCGTCGCGCGCGGCGATGTCGTCCAGCACGGCCTGCACGAGCGCCGCCGCGCCGATGCGCGCTGCGCGAACCCCGGCCGCCAGCGCGAGTGCGTTGCGCATCGACGGCAAGCCTGGCGGCGCCGCGCTCATGCGCGCCTCATCAGCCGGCGCGGGATCGACAGGATCAACGCGGCCGCCGCGAACAGCGTGAGCGCGAGCAGCGCGACACCGAGTTCCGTGCTGCCCGTCATGCTTTTCGCGTAACCCATCAGCGTCGGGCCGACGAACCCGGCCACAGCCGCGCCGATGTTCACGAGCCCCGCGCCACCCGCAGCGGCCTCGCCGGCGAGGATGCGCGACGGCAAACTCCAGAACATCGCGAGCGTACTCATGATGCCAGCCACACCCACGGTAAGGCATGCGACCGCAACCACCGGGTGCGCTTGCGCTCCAAGGCTTGCGAGCAGTGCGCCACCGCCGATTACGACAGGCAGCGCCGTGTGCCAACGGCGCTCGCCGGTACGCACCGAATGCTGTGCATTCACGACCATTGCGACCGACGCGAACAGATACGGGATTGCGCTGACGACTCCGATTGCCAGATTGCTCAGATCACCCAGCGCCTTTACCATGGTCGGCATCCAAAACACGAGCCCGTAGTTGCCGACGTTGTAGAGAAAAGAGATTGCGAACAGGAGCCAAAGCGTCGGCTCGCGCAGCGCGGCACCCAACTGGGTTCGCTTGCCAGTTGCTTCCTGCGCCATCTCCGCGCGGATCAACCGCTTCTCTACATCAGTCAACCACGTCGCGTCCTCAATTCGCTCCGTCACACGCACGAGCAGGTACACACCCAGCAAGATAGCGGGTAGTCCCTCGATAAGGAACATCCACTGCCAGCCACGTAGTCCAAAGCTACCGTGCGTCATGTCCATGATCCAGCCGGACAGCGGGCCACCGATGATCACGCCGAGTGGCATCGCCAGGAACAGGTACGCCATGACCTTCGCGAGCCGATGCGACGGAAACCACATGCTGAAATATGCGATCACGGCGGGAAAGAAACTCGCTTCGGTAATTCCGAGCAGAAAGCGCAGTACATAGAAGCTCGCAGTATCGCGGGTCGCGAGTGTGGCGACTGACACAACGCCCCACGCTATCATTGATCCTGTCAGGCAGCGCTTCACTCCGATCCGTCTCACGAGCCAGCCAGCTGGCACCTGCAGCAAGAGGTAGCCGATAAAGAACAGGCCCGCGCCAACACCGTAGGCGGCGTCCGTGAGGTGCAGATCCGCCATCATCTGCAACTTCGCAAATCCGACGTTGACGCGATCGAGATAGCCGAAGAAATAGCAGACCAGAATCAGCGGGACAATACGTCGGCTCAGACGCGCATATAGCGCATCTATGCCTGACGTGGCGATCTCAGCATCGTGGCCCGGTTCGGGTTGCATGCCGCGTGAAGTAGCAGCGCCGTCAGGATGGGTCATGAAGACTCCGTGCGGGTTGAAACTGGGAAGGTTGCTGTGGGAGATGAAACGTCCAAGTCCAGAACCTATCCTAGATAGCTCGGCGCAGTGCCCGCCCTGCACGCACTCCGGTATGCAGGCCCTGCTCCAAGACGACCTGGCCGTTAACGAATACATACTCGATACCTTCGGGGCGAAGCGTCGGGTTCACGAAGGTCGCGCGATCGATCACGCGATCGGGGTCGAGAACAACTAAGTCCGCATAGTGACCGACAGCGAGCCGCCCACGCCCCACGATGCCGAACTGCTCTGCGGTGAGGCCTGTCATCTTGCGCACGGCCGTCTCCAGCGGGAACAGGCCGCGCTCGCGCGAGAATTCGCCGAGCACGCGCGGAAAGGTGCCCCACAGACGTGGGTGCGGTCGCGTGTCGTTTGGCAGGCCGTCCGAGCCGACCATCGTCAGCTCGTGGCGCATGATGCGCTCGACGTCGGCCTCGTCCATCACGAAGTAGATCGCGCCGGCCGGGCGCAGCGCGTCGATCGCCGCTTCGACGGAATCGCCGAACAGCGGCAGCAGGTCGTGAAAATCGCGGCCCGCGAGTCTGGGATGCGGCTTCGACCACGCGAGCATCACGCGCGACGACTGGCGGATGCGGTCCGCGCGCAGCATCGTCGACGTGGCTGGATACGGGTGGCAGTCGAGGCACAGCGGTTGCCGCGCCCGCTGCGCGTCGATGTGCGCGAGCGTTTCGACTGAGCGGCCGTGGTTGGCCTTGCCGGCCACCTTGTGATGCGACAGCACGACGCGCACGTCGAGCGCGCGCCCGATCGAGAACGCCTCGTCGAGCGACGTGATGATCGCGTCGGCTTCGTCGCGCAGGTGCGTCGCAAACACGCCGCCCGTGTCGCGCAGCGGCGCGCACACGTCGATCAGCTCGGCGGTGGTCGCGGCCGCGGCGGGCGGATAGAAGGTGCCCGACGACACGCCGAACGCGCCGGCCGCCATCGCTTCGCGCACGTCGGCGACCATCGCCGCGATCTCCGACGCGTCGGCCGCGCGTTTGAGATCGGCCATGTGCCGCACGCGCAGCGTCGAATGGCCGACGAGCGCGGCAGTGTTGACGGCGGCTGGCGTGGCGTCGAGCGCGTCAAGATACGCGCGGAACGACGGGAAGCGGAACGCCTGCCACGCGCCGAGCAGGTCGAGCGGCTGCGGCACGTCGCGCTCGGCGAGCAGCGGCGCGAGGCTGATCCCGCAGTTGCCCGCGATTACCGTCGTGACGCCCTGCGCGACCTTGGGCTCGACGTCGGGATCGGTGAGCACGAACGCGTCGTCGTGCGTGTGACTGTCGATGAAACCCGGTGCGACGACCAGGCCGCTCGCGTCGATCGTGCGCGTAGCCGTCGCCTCACCCAGGTCGCCGATCGCCGCGATGCGTTCGCCCGTCACGCCGAGATCGGCGTCGAAGCGTGCCGCGCCGGTGCCGTCGATCAGTTCGCCGCGACGCAGGATCACGTCGAAATGCATGGTGGCTCCTCCTGAGTCCGTCCGGCACGGCGCATGGCCCGTGTCCGGCATTCGTATCGGACACCATCGTCGCCGGCCATTTGCCGGGCGTCCAATGCCGTTTAGCTCGTGATTCATGCGAAACCGGCATCAATGCAGCCGGCTGTCTGCCGGGGGAGCGCGCGGACTCAGGCGAGCGAGGCCTTCACCAGTCCGTACAGGTCCGCCGCGAAACTGGACATCGAGATGCTGCGATGCCGCACGATGCCGACCGTGCGATCGATCGTCGGGCTCGCGATCGGCACCGCGTGGACGGCGGATGAGCCGTACGCGCGCAGGGCGCTTTCGGGCAGGATCGCGCAGCCGACGCCGGCCCCGACGAGCGCCGTGACGCACGAGATGTGCTCGACCTCGTAGAACCAGCGCGTGCGCACCGCTTCCTGGCCCATCAGCATTTCGAGCAGCAAGCGGTTGCCGCTGTCGCGCCCGCCGATGATCAGTTTCGCGTGCCGCAGTTCGCCGAGCGTGACGGCGTCCAGGCGTGTCAGCGGATCGCTTTCGTGAGCGGCGAGCACGTAGCGGTCGGTGAAGAGCGGGTCGAACGCGAGATCGTCGTCGTCGCCTGGATGCAGGCTCACGCCGAACTCGGCGAGGCCGGCGCGCACCTGCGACAGCACGAAGTCGTGATTGCCGTCGAGGATCTGCACGGCGACCTGCGGATACTTGGCCGCATAGCGGCGCAGTACGTCGGGCAGCGCTCGCGCGACGACCGTCGGGATGCACGCCAGCCGCACCTTGCCGTAGCGCTTCTCCGCAATCTCCTGGATCGACGACAGCATCATCCCGAGCTGCGCGATCTGCTCGCGCGCCATCGGCAGGAACTGGCGGCCTACGCCGGTCAGCGTCACGCTGCGCGTGGTGCGCTGGAACAACTCGACACCGAGCGTCTGTTCGAGCTTCTGGATGCGGCGCGACAGCCCCGGTTGCGTCAGGTGCAGCTTCTCCGCCGCGCGATGAAACGTGCCGAGTTCCGCCACGGCGACGAACGCTTCGAGTTCCGAGTTTTCGACTTTCATGACGCTGTGCGCTTCGTGTGTGATCGGACGGTACGGTCCGACGAAGCGGACATTGTCGTCGAAATCGCGGTTGGGGTTATCGCTCCAGATACAGCTTATGTTGAGCTGAACATAAGGTATACCTGGGGCGTTAACGGCTATTCAACGTCTTAATAAGTCGCCAAATAGCGGATCTCTCGTCGACTTCGGGGAAGATCGTGCCATGCATGATGGTTTGCTTTCCTAAGCGAGGCTCCTCTTCACAGATCCAAACACCCGGCCAGGGGCACGCGGTTCCCGACGGTAGCCGTACAAAATGACGCTCACTCGCTTTGACTTTACCGGACTCATCAATCGCTTCCTTGATCTCCTCCGGCGTATCGAAACGGCGAAGCCACAAGTTGCTTGTGCGGGGGTTGAAGCGAACCTCTCCGCCAACAGAGCCATAATGCAGCGAGCCAATGTCTTGCACTCGCAAGGAGCGAATGGCGTTGTTGACCTTCACGTACAGTTCCGGCTGGGGATCTGTTTGGGCCTTGCCCAGCGCAGGCCAGTCACCGGCCCGAATAGCGGTGCCCCACTCATAGGGAAGCAGAGCAATGCGTTCATCGTCTAGGCGAGTTCGTAGTTCATCTGGCGTGTCTAACGTTGCTATCCAATGTTGGGCAAGGAAGGTGTACCAGTTGAGTGATCCGTTCGCTCGAGCGAGGGTCACTAAAAAACATCACCCGATGGAGAAAAACGATGCAAAAACGGAGTTTTACTCTGACGGCTGCGGCAGCACTCATCGCCGGTAGCCTCGCACTCACTGGCTGTACAACGACAACGGGTCATTCTGATAACGCCGCGACCAGTGCTTCAAAGCGCCAGGCGATCGACTCGAATGTCGACGCGACGCTCTCGCGCTTGTATTCGACGGTCAAGGGTTCGAACGAGCTCGTGGCGAAGGCGCGTGGCGTGCTCGTGTTCCCGAGCGTTCTGCAGGCCGGCTTCATCGTTGGCAGCCAGTCCGGAAACGGCGCGCTGCGCGTGGGCGGCAGCACGGTCGGCTACTACAACACGTCGTCGCTGTCGGTCGGCCTGCAGGCCGGCGCGCAGTCGAAGGCGATCGTGTTTCTGTTCATGACGCAAGATGCGCTCGACGAGTTCCGCAACTCGGACGGCTGGGCCGCCGGTGCCGGCGCCTCGGTCGCGCTCGTGAAGGTCGGCGCAAACGGCGCGATCGACACGACCACGGCCACCGCCCCGGTTCAGGTCGTCGTGTTGACCAACGCGGGCCTGATGGGCGATGTCTCAATCAACGGCACAAAGGTCACGAAGCTTAAGAACTGATGTTGTACTCGTCCGCGCGCACGCGCAGATGAAACACGGAAGCGGCGATGTCCTCGCGGGCATCGCCGTTCGTTTTTCTTGTGCTTTTCGCGAAAGGGACCGCATCGTGGCTGAACTCGGCGCCTATTGAGACGGCTGAGTAGGGCTAATGGGTGAAGTCGCTCAGTTGTAACTCACCCTGACCACGGTCGATGTCGAGTGGGCTCTCACCGCAGGAGCAACTAAGATGCGTCCGCCATGCTCAGCGAAGTGACTGCCTTGTGTGGGGCATTGCGATCGAGGTCGATCGGGGCAACACCACGTTCCCGCATTCTCGGCGACTGATCTGATTGCTTTCCCTTCTTCTCACGCGACCATCTTGTGATGCGCGTAGTCGACCCAGAACTTGATCGCTTCGTCGACTGATTCAGCCGAGAATCCTGCAGTGATAGTTTCTTCTCTAAGGGTTGAAAGACGGGCTCGCTGTTGGAGTCGTGCTCGATTCACAAGCGATTTCAGTGCGTCAAACACAATCGGCTCCATCACACTTTCCTTTCAAAGCTCAGATCGAGGTGGGCGCCAACGCTACTGTACCGGCCACGATGCTGTACACGCGTCACGCCCCCTCGCGGCGGTAGCCATCTCCAAATCGGGCGATCACACCGCATTCAATCCCGTTTCGAGTTCTGTTGACCAATTGCGGTCCCGTATTCTTGCGTGTCCGACTACGTATTGTGGCGCGAGGTTGAGTCATGGACACATTCGCTACTTTTCCGGTGGGGCAAGCCAGCCTGAGGGTTCCATACTCAGCGCATCTACGTTCGTGTGTTCTACAGCGTTCAGATCAGGAAAACGCTTGGACCCTTCGTCTGCGCTGCCGTCATTGAAATCGGCTTTCTTAGAGGTTTTTCCGGGTCCATAGAGTTGGTCAGGTATTACGAGTGGCTGATGTGCAGGACGCCAGTTGCTAACACATCTAGGTAAAAGCAGGGATGCCCGAATTTGCCATTTCACCGCGCGCGTCAGAAACACGTCAGTTTGTTTTCCTAACCTATCCAAGCACCGAGCCCTATGTGACTGAGCTACGTGCTGAATTGCATCTCGGTGGGGGGAATTCATCTCGCCAGCGCTCAAATAAACAACCAGATGGAGACAATCTTGACTCGAATTCGGCGCATACATCGTTTCGGCATCCGCTGGCTCGCGATACTGCTGGCTCTTGGTGCGGTCATCGAAGGTCCGCTCGCATGGGCGGGCACCACGAACGACATCTCGACCAACGGCGCGACGGCCGTTCCCGCTGCCCACTGCGGCGCGGGTTCCACGCCGGAAACGGCGTTGCAGGGACAAGTTCCCCTTGCCGACCGGCAGAGCGGGCGCAACCAGCAGGGCTACACCTGCAACCTGTCGCTGGTTGGCCAGTATCGCGGCGAAGGTGCGTCATGGGTCAACTCGTCGACTGGCACCTGCGCCTACATGGCAACGTCGTGGTACGGCATCCCGAAAAAGACGCGTGAAGGGGTGCAAGTGATCGACGTGAGCGATCCTGCGCATCCTACGTTCTCGACCAACCTGACCACCAATGCGATGTACACGGGCACCTGGGAGTCGCTCAAGGTCAACGACCAGGGCACGATGCTGGCGGGTGCGGGCGTCGGCCCCGGGGTCGGTGTCGGCATGTTCGATTTGTACGACGTCAGGAATTGCGCGCATCCCAGATTGCTCAATCGAATGCTGTTGAGCAGCAACACACCGCCGCTCGCGAATGCGGCGCACGAAGGCGGCTGGTCGCCGGATGGGCGGACGTACTGGACAACTGGTTTCGTGCCGGGCAGCATGACGGCGATCGATGTCAGCAACCCGTCGGCGCCCAAGACGATCTACCTGAACGGGTCGACGCTGCTGACCAATCACGGCTTCTCGTTCAGTCCGGACGGCAACCGGATGTATCTGACGAGCGCGCTGCCGGCCGGCATCGCGATCGTCGACGTCAGCGATATCCAGAACCGGCGTCCGCTGCCAGTGGCGCGACAGGTGAGTGCGATCTACTGGACTGACGGCTCGGTCACGCAAAAGACGATTCCGGTGACCTACGGCGGGCGCCATTACCTGATCGTCACTGACGAGCTTGACAACGGCGGCGTACGTTTTATCGACATCACGAACGAGCAGCAGCCGCAAATCGTGTCGCATCTTCGTCTCGCGATTCAGCTTCCGCAAAACCATGCGGCGGCCGTGGCCGACAGCAAGGGCAACGGCTTGTTCCAGTATGACACCCACTATTGCAGCGTCGACCGGGTCGCCAATCCGACCGCGCTGGCATGCGGCTATTTCCAATCGGGCGTTCGCGTATTCAATATCGTCGATCCAATGCATCCGCAGGAAATCGCCTACTACAATCCGCCGGCGCTCCCCGGCGAGCGCAATGCGTTGCCGGGCTCGGAGCATGCGATGTTGCCTGTCCAGGACCCGTTGCTCAACGGTGAGCTACCCGATCCGGTCAAGCTGCTGGCCGGCCTGGCGACCGATGCTCGCGCAAATCTGTCCACCGACTGGTGTTCGTCGCCGCCGCGTTTCGTCAACGGCCAGCTTTGGGTAACCTGCCAGGACAACGGATTCATGGTCCTCAAATTCAACAACGGGGTCTATCCGATCGGGACGCAGTCCAGCAGCGCAGCGACGCTGCCGGCGACCGTGCAGGGCACGATGGCGTCGAATGCGGGGGGGCGCGCGACCGATTGGCTGCTGTCGGTCGTGTCAACTGTACGAACCGCCATCTTCGGGTGATCCGGCGGGAGCGACATGGAACCGAGTCGACTTAAGAAGTGTCTTGCGCTCGCGCAGGTCGTGGCGTGTGCGTTGATCGCGGCCGCCGCGATGTGGTCAGGCGTCCTGCACCGTGCGTCCGCGGTCGAGTCAGTCCCCGATACGCAGCAGACGGTGCTCGTCGTCAATGCCCGTAGCGCCGACGCCAACAGTTCGGTCGACGTGGGCTTTGCGCAGGACATGTCGTTGCATCACGAGCAGGCGGTCCTGATGGCGCAGCTTGCCTATGACAAGGGATCGTTTCACGTTCGCGCGTTGGCAGAACGCATCCTGCACGAGCAGCTCGTTGAAATCGGCGAGATGCAGGGGTGGTTGATGCTGTGGAACGCACCTCGCATCACGCCGCAAGCAGGCATGGAGTGGATGGCGGACGCCTACCGGCGCTCGCGAAGCTATGACGAGGAATACGAGCGGCTGATCGACCAGTGCCGTGCGAACCGGAATGCAATGCCGGGGCTGGCGACGAACGCGGAACTCGATCAGTTGATGCACAGCAAAGGCGCGGCATTCGACACGCTGTTCCTGAGATTGATGCTGAAGCACCACGTCAGCGCGCTCACGATGTCCCGTTTTGCCAGCGAATATGGCCGGAGCTTTGCCGTCCGCTCCGTCGCACAGTCGATGATTGTCGGCCAGAGACAGGAAATCGCGGAGATCAACGTATTGAGCGCGATGGGCGCGCGCTTGCATGGCGCGGACACTGTCGGCGTGCCACGCTGACCGTTCAAACACGCTCGACGCAATGAGCGTGTGGCTGCTCGGCCGACACTATCTGCGCGTGAACCCGTGCGGTGGATTGTAGGTGTGGCAGCGATCCCGCTAGATATCTCCGAGCGGCAATATCGGCAGACCATTGCATGCGACGCGTATTGGATGATTGTTGGCGTAGCGACAAAGGATCGCCAACGCGATACCGACACTAGACGTGGCGGCTTCGACCAGGGTTTCGAATCTTTGTTCATCCAGGCCGAACTGCTCCAGTGCAGTGCCTATGACCGAGCGCTCAGCGGGCGCTAGGCAGGATTCTCGCATGGATAGCTGAGAATTGTCGGGAGGTTCCGCCCCTCTGGATTCAGATAAATCCGTCAGATATCGAGACTTATCCGTCTAGTTCGTGCATAGAGTCAACCGCTACGATTATATTTTGTCAAAGCGCAATTCTGCGCGCTCGAAAATCAGAGTCTTGTCCGATGTGGTTCAGTTGAGGCGGCACCAACTGAAGCCGCCTGTTCCTTGCGCATGCAGACAAGCGATTTCGAGCAGCTGCGCACAGAGATCTGTCTGAATTATGAAGAAAGTCCTCGTTTTTTTATTTATCGGCTTGATGCTGATTTTTGCCAAGGAAAGCCACGCTTTGGCATGTAAAACTACCTTGGGCTATGTTGCTTCAACGGTCGATGTAGGTACTACAGTGGCCATTCCGCCAACGCTACCTGTTGGCAGTGTGATATGGCGTTCGCCACAAAACTCGGTCGATTTGCAGTGCTGGAAAGACTATCCCGGTGCAGCGGAGTGGGTCTATCTCTATATTAATATCGACGATCCGAAGCAAACCCAACTCGGCGGCCAGGTTGAAGTAGGCCTAACCTACAACGGTCAGGATTACCTTTGCTCGTCACCGGTCATGCAAAGCGGGAAATTCTGCCGGATGCGGTTAGACGTCTTGGTTAGGGAATGCTATTACGACTCAGGATGTCCTGGATATGCGTCTACCTTCCATGTCGATTTCGGTTTCTTCATTGCCAAGAAAGCGGATGGAAAGCCCGGGCAAGAGGGCTCCGTTACAGGTAAGTTGCATACTATTCGCGCCGTTCAGTTCAACGGAGAAGGTGGGGCCAACGTCTCAAATAGTAACTACACCGTCAGTCTGAAGGGGGTGGACAAGCTGCGCTATGTCGGTTGTTCTTCGACGGTGGACATCAGTCCCAGGGTCATCGATTTCGGTGTATTCGGCTCTGCTTCGGTGAAAAAGGGGGCGACGATACGAGAGCGACCATTCTCCATTACAGCGACCAAGGAGTGTTCTAGTGCATATGGCCTGGGCGGCGGATTCTTCCCGGTATCTGGAAATCTGTCAGATGCAAACAAGACGCTAGTGCCGGCCAATAATAAGTCTGTTGGTATTCAGCTTTTGTCTGCGGAAGATCAAAAACAAATTGAGTTCAAGAAAGAGTTTCCGATAGCACCGATCGGCAGCATTGATCGATTCGTCCAGAAGAAGATGCTGGCTCGGCTACTGTGGAATGCCGACGAAGCGGTGCTCGGCGATTTCAATGCAGCGGCTAAATTAGAAATCTATTACAAGTAAACACCCGGCCCGGCAACGAGCTCCCCCAGGGCGTTGTCGAATCGAAAGTGTTAAGTGAGCGCCATATCGGGATTTTTCGGCAGCATCGTGCTCTTCTCCACCAACCAGTCATGCAGAGAAGCAAGAAACGACCTGCTCCGGGGCTGCCTGGCCGCGAGACGCTCAGTTGCCGAGAGACCTCGTGTTGTCCCTCCTCAATGGCGTACAACATCACTGATGTGCTTCAGGGCTTCCTCTGCCGTGGCCCGCCCGGGGGCCGACCTACACGTCACAGATTTTCCTGCGGGCGTGGGCCCAGCATGCGGCTTCCGCCAGCGGAACGCCTTCAAGTTCTGCGCTGAACAACCGATCGCAACCACCGCACGCTTCCGCAAGGATGGTGACGCAGATGTTGCTGCGGATGCCTACCTTGCCTGTCCGGCGAGATGGCGAACCACGGGGCGGCGGGTCCGATGGAGCGGCAATCCGGTCATCCCGCTTGCATGCCCAGATGCGTCCCGTTTTAGTCTTCTTTCTGCCGCTGTCCGCTGCCCGCACCGGCGTATCGGAGTTGCGGGCATCCATCACATAACGGTACAGCGCCTCGTCCAGTGATGCCACTAACCAGCAGCGGGCATCCATTCAGTTGGAGAACGGGGCACGGCTCAGATGGACACCCTGGCGGGCCAGGATTTCGGTTTAGCGATACAGCGGCTTGTTTTCACAGTATTTGCCGTCATCGCCCTCGCCAGCAGACCGGGGCGACGATACCCCGGTCGATGGGGCGTGGTGGAGCGGGGGGCTTCCACGATACAGTCACATCTGACGCGGGCTTTTCCACTCTGACGGTGCTGATCACTTTCAGAGCCGGGAGGGCGGCTCCAGTGAAGGTAGGCGCGAACGGCGGGCTCGACACAACCATCGCCACCGTGCCGATGCCGGTCGTTGCGTTGATCAACGCGGGCCTGATAGGCGATGTTTCGATCGACGGGGCAGATGTCACCAAGCTTAAGAACTGATGTCGCGTCCGTCGGTGTTCACGCTCGGATGATAGGCTAACGGCAACGTCGTTGCAGGCATCACCGTTTAACGTTTCTGGCCATCTAATTGGTTTCCGTGACGAATACCCTATGATTTGGGTCTACTCGAGCGGCATACCCTCCACTCCAAACGCTGCGCGAATGGATGACTCCGGCTGTTCCCTAGAGCCGTGACAGCGAGCAGGCTTGAGGGCGACGGCGCCGAGCGAATTTCACTCGACGACGGTACCTGCATTCACGCCGCCCGATGACAACTGAACCTGATAGGGGCGCATGTTTCCACTATCCGTCACATAGTTGTACCGCGCCGAGCGCAGAGGGGCTTTGCATCCGGAGTCCGGCAATGTGAGCTGAGAGAACGGAGCCACCATCAGGTGATCGACCACTTGTCCGCAAGCTTTGGCTGCGTGGTCCATCAATTGAATGTCGCTGAGTGTTATGAAATACGGAGAGGGATTATCCACCACTGGATAGGCAGCTCTCGAACTCATATCCCACTTCAAGCTCGCAATCGCTTGCTGTGTTGTCTGCTCGAACTTGGGTCGAAAAAACAGCTTGAAGTGATGCAGGAGCGCCACCTGAACAGAGTTGGGGTCGCGCGGGGCTTGCGACAAATCCAAAACGCTGAGCAATAAATAGCTTTCACGATCTTCGGGAAAGCCGCTTCCTTCGTAGAACACTTCCACCGCTCCCTTTTGACCAGGCCCAATGATCTGCATCGGCTTGTTCAGCGCAAGAGGGAGTTCAGCCTTGCGGCCATCTCCCCACGATAGAGAGGACTGCACCAAAGTGGGGTGTTCACCTCGATTGGAAATAACAATCGATAGCCGCTTGGAACCCTCTTCGAAGATGAAGCGGTTCCGGCTATCAAAGTCCAACTCTGCGTGTGCGGTTGGCAACACGCTAACAAGTAACAGCGAAATTAAAATACGAAGAATAGAAGGCGAGTCGAATATGGAGGTGAAGGTTGAACCATTGTTTTTTTGTTTCGTTAACTTATTAATCTCAAAATTATTAAAAGTAAAAGTGGAGGGATTAAATATCATCATGGAATTAATGGGTTCAGATTATTGAATGGGTAAATGAGGCCGCTCGCTGTGCTCAGGTACTCATTCAACCACATTGCGATCGCCAATCTTGACGAGAACTTTACCCTGTGAGCGCCTCACCACAAATCAGATAAATCTGGCAGACATGAGGATACATCCTGAAGCTGCGAGAGCATGAGACTGCTCACGTTCGTGCCGAGGGAGCGCTACCCAATCTGGTCGAAAGGCACGCCTACTGAACCAGAACGGGCTCCCATCCCCTCACTTCACGCATCAATTTGCGATAAATGGTTGATATCTGGCTGCCCCGGGAACGCCCTGACTTTCCGTCTCTCGCCCTCCGGCGGGGGAGTTAACGGCTTGGATAGAGGCAACTAAACCCCCGAGGCACTGCAATGTAGCGACACATCGCATCATTTTTCCTGTCGAGCAAGAACTATCTGATCCCCTCTATCAGATATATCGGCGCAACGCGGTTCATTGTTCCCATTACATAAATCGTGCCGAAAAAATATAGTTTAGTCACTCAGTTCAACGGCGCCGAATATCCACTCGGCACCGAAGTGCGGAGTTCATCAACATCGTCAACTGCAATAAATAGGGATAAATATGAAGCTTCGTATTACTGCCGCTGCAGCGGCTGTGCTGTCCTTCGCAAGCCTCAGCGCGATGGCTGTTGATTTCCACAGAGTCTTAACCCACCGATTTCATCTAAATCTGACCCACCCCGAGACAGCGTAGTACATCTATT
>NZ_JAWJWL010000004.1:0-43881 GCF_034721475.1 Burkholderia alba
TCGGTAATCCCGTACATGTTGACCAGCGCCGGCAGCACGCCCCGCGCTCGCGCACCGTCCGCCCAGCGCGCAATCGATGCCGGGTCCAGACGCTCTCCGCCGAACACCACCGCGCGCAGCGTATCCAGCGTGTTGCCCGGATCCGCTTGCGTCAGCTGCACGAACGCCGACGGCGTCTGGTTCAGCACCGTCACCTTTTCATCGCGCAGCAGCGCATGGAACGCCGCCGGTTCGCGTGCCGTCCAGTGCGGCACGATCACCAGCCGCCCGCCATGCACCAGCGCACCGAAAATCTCCCACACGGAAAAGTCGAACGCGTAGGAATGGAACAGCGTCCATACGTCGCGTTCATCGAAACGGAAGCGCGCCTGCGTCGCGTCGAACAGCCGCGCGACGTTCGCATGCGTGACGCCTACGCCCTTCGGCACCCCGGTCGATCCCGACGTGTAGATCACATACGCCAGTTGTTCGGGGTGCGGCCGCGCGCATTCGCCCTCGTCCGCGTGCTGATGCGATGTGCCGCGCAACGCGGCCGCGTCGAGCGTCGGCCGTTGCGCGAACAGCGCCGCGTGCTGCGCGAGACTGTCCGCGTCCGTCACGATCGATTTCAGCTCGGCATCCGCGAGGATGTGCGCGAGCCGTTCCGGCGGATACGACGGATCGAGCGGCACATACGCCGCGCCCGCGCGCAGCACGCCGAGCAGCGACGCGACCAGCGCCGCCGAACGCTGCATCGACACGCCCACGCGCGTTTCCGCCGTCACGCCATGCCGCCGCAACTGCGCCGCGATCGCGCGCGACCACGCGTCGAGCTGCGCATACGTCACCGGCTCGCCGCCGTCGCTGATCGCGACCGCGTCGCCGTCGCGCGCGGCCTGCGCGGCGAAACGGGCCGCCACGTCGAGCGGCGCGGGCCATGCGGCCGCCGCGCCGCGCGCGCCTTCGTCGCGCGTGTCGGGCAGTTCGAACGATGCCAGCAGCGCATGAGGCGCAACGCTCCACTGATCGAGCAGCCCGACGAAATTGCGCGCGAGCCGCTCGATCGTCGCCGCCTCGAACACGTCGCTCGCATAGGTGAAGGTGAGGTCGAGGCCCGCCTCGGCGGTCTCGGCGATGTTCAGCATCAGGTCGAACTGCGCCTCGCCGTTGTCGACTTCCTGCACGGTCACGCGCAGAGCGTCGCCGAACGCCCGCTCCAGCGCATGGCGCTGCTGCTGGTTGACGAGCACCTGGAACAGCGGAGTCTGCGTGAGATCGCGCTCCGGCTGCACCGCCTTGACCACGCTCGCGAACGGCACGTCCTGATGCGCGTGCGCGGCGAGCAGCCGCTCGCGCACCGCGTCGATCAGCGCATCCGCGCGCATCGCGCCGCGCGGCTCGGTACGGATCACGACCGTGTTCACGAAAAAGCCGACCACGTCGGCCGCGCCCGGCAGGTCGCGGCCCGCCAGCGGCACGCCGACGCGGACGTCGCGCTGGCCCGCGTAGCGGTACAGCAGCGTGTTGAAGGCGGCGAGCATCGTCATGAACAGCGTCGCATGGCGCGTGCTCGACAGGGTCCGCAGCGCGGTCGCGGTCGCGGCGCTCACCGGCGCGTGCAGCCGGGCACCGGGCGCGCGGCGCGCACCGGTACGGATCCGGTCGAACGGCAGCGCGAGCGGCTCGCCCGGGTCGCCGTCGCCCGCCAGCGCGTCGCGCCAGTAGGCCAGCTGTCCGGCTTCGCGCTCGGGCGTCAGATGCGCGGCGTGGCTCGCCATCAGCCGTCGATAGGCGGCGATCGCCGCCGTGCGGCCGGCGTCCGCCGGCTGCGCGCCGGCCACCCGGTCGCGATACAGCCGGGAGAAATCGGCGAACAGCAGACCGACCGAACCGTCGTCGCTGACGATGTGATGCAGCACCAGATGCAGCACGTGCCGGTCGGCGGCGACGCGGATCAGCGTCGCGCGCACCGGCGGCTCGGCCGTCAGGTCGAACGGCTCGCGCACCCGCTCGGCCAGCCGCGCGACGAGCGCGGCTTCGCCGCCGTCGCCCGCGACGTCCCGCAGATCGAGCACGCGCATCGCGCTGCGGCTCGCGAGATCGATGCGTTGATACGGCACGCCGCCGTCCTCGCCGAAACGCATCCGCAAGGCCGGATGCAGGTCGCCCAGGTCGGCGAACGCATCGCGCAGCGCATCGACATCGAGGCGGCCGTCGAAGCGCAGCGCGCCGTTGACGTGATAGGCGGCGCTATGCGGATCGAGCTTCCACAGGAACCACAGGCGTTCCTGCGGTGCCGACAACGGCATCGGCGCAGCCGGATCCGTGACGGCCTCCGGCTCGGTGCGCGCGGAAGTAGCGGCCGCGTCGAGCGGCGCGACGTTCAGCGTCGCGGCGAAATCCGCGAGCACCGGGTGTTCGAATACCGCGCGCAGCGCGGGCGCATGGCCAAAGGCCGTGCGGACCGCCGAAATCACGCGCACGGCCAGCAGCGAATGGCCGCCGAGCTGGAAGAAGTCGTCATGCGCGCCGACCCGCTCGGCGCCCAGCACGTCCTGCCAGATCGCCGCCAGCCGCGTTTGCGCCGGGCCTTGCGGCGCGACGAACGCCGCGCGGCCGGCTGCCGCCTGCTCAGGCGCGGGCAGCGCGCGGCGATCCAGCTTGCCGTTCGGCGTCAACGGGAATCGCGCCAGCTCCACATACGACGACGGCACCATGTGCGACGGCAACCGCTCGCTCAGCCAGCCCTGCCACCGCGCCCCATTCCCTTCTCCCGGCTCGCCCGCCGGCACCACATACGCCGCCAGCCGCTTGTCGCCTTCCGCACCCTCCACCACCAGCACCGCCGCATCCCGCACTTCCGGATGCGCCAACAGCGCCGCCTGGATTTCACCCAGCTCGATCCGGAACCCCCGGATCTTTACCTGGTGGTCGTTGCGGCCCAGGTATTCCAGATCCCCATCCGTCAGACGCCGCGCCAGATCCCCCGAACGGTACAGCCTCGAGCCCGGTTCGCCGAACGGATTCGGCACGAACCGCTCCGCCGTCAGCCCCGGTCGGCCCAGATAGCCGCGCGCCAGCCCCGCCCCGCCCACATACATCTCGCCCACCGCGCCCACCGGCACCCGGTTCAAATCGCCGTCCAGCACCTGCAGCGTCAGGTCGTCCAGCGGTGCGCCGATCACGCTGCGCGCTTCGCGCAGCGCCGCTTCGTCCAGATCCCGGTGCGTCACGTGCACCGTCGTCTCGGTAATCCCGTACATGTTGACCAGCGCCGGCAGCACGCCCCGCGCTCGCGCACCGTCCGCCCAGCGCGCAATCGACGCCGGGTCCAGACGCTCTCCGCCGAACACCACCGCGCGCAGCGTATCCAGCGTGTTGTCCGGATCCGCTTGCGTCAGCTGCACGAACGCCGACGGCGTCTGGTTCAGCACCGTCACCCTTTCATCGCGCAGCAGCGCATGGAACGCCGCCGGTTCGCGTGCCGTCCAGTGCGGCACGATCACCAGCCGCCCGCCATGCACCAGCGCACCGAAAATCTCCCACACGGAAAAGTCGAACGCGTAGGAATGGAACAGCGTCCATACGTCGCGTTCATCGAAACGGAAGCGCGCCTGCGTCGCGTCGAACAGCCGCGCGACGTTCGCATGCGTGACGCCCACGCCCTTCGGCACCCCGGTCGATCCCGACGTGTAGATCACATACGCCAGTTGTTCGGGGTGCGGATCGGCAAATGCGTTCTCGATCGCGTCATCCGGCGCGGCACCCTCCGTACCGAACGGCTCGGCATCGAGCAGCGCGACACCCGGCAACAGCGCCGCGAAGCGCGCGCGCTCCGCGTTCGTCACGATGAGCGCATCGAGCCCCGCGTCGAGCGCGATGCCGCGCAGGCGGTCGTCCGGATACGCGGGATCGAGCGGCACATAGGCCGCGCCCGCGCGCAGCACGCCGAGCACGGCCGTCACGAGGGCCGGCGTGCGGGACATCGCGATGCCGACGCGACGCTCGCCGCGCGCCGTCAGCGCGGCCCGGCAGGCGTTCGCCACGCGCGCGGACGCGCGATCCAGCTGGCGGTAGGTCAACGACGCGGCCGCGCCGTCGTCGCCGGTGAACGACACCGCGGTCGCATCGGGCCGCGCGGCGACCTGCGCGGCGATTCGGGCGGTGACGGACGCGAAGCGGAACGAAGCGGCCGCGCCGGCCGTCGGCGCATCATCGCCGGCGAGATCGCGCAAGCACGCGTGCGGCGTATCGAGCGCGGCCGCGAGCCGGTCGATGACGCGATCGAAGTAGTCGGCGACGCGCACGATCCCGCGCTCGGCGAGCCGCGCGGCGTCCCAGCGCCATTCGAGCGCGAGCCCTTCGGCGCCGGTATCCAGGTGACGCGGCGCGACGACGAGCGTGAGCGGCAGATGCGTGCGGTTGTACGCGGCGATCGAGCGCACGCCGAGCGCATCGCGACTCGCGCCGAGCGCTTCGTCGAGCGGGAAGTTCTCGAACACGACCAGGCTGTCGAACAACGCGTCGCCGCTCAGGCCCGCCCACTGCTGAAGGCTCGCGAGCGGCGTATGCTCGACTTCGCGCAGTTCCGCGTTGCGGTTCTGCAGCGCGCCGAGCCAGGCCGCGAGCGGCGTGCCGGACGCGACGTCGACCCATAGCGGCAGGCTGTTGATGAACAGGCCGACCGTCGTCTGCGCGTCCGGCAGTTCGACCGGCCGCCCCGACACGGTCGTGCCGAACACCACCTGCCGGCGTCCCGACAGATGCGCGAGCACGAGCGCCCACGCGCCCTGCACCACGGTATTGAGCGTCACTTGCGCGTGCTGCGCGGCGCGCGTCAAGCGGGCGTGCCGCGCCGCGTCGAACGCTCGCGCGACGACGCCCTCGACGGACGCGCCCGCCGCCGCGTGCGGCGGGAAGTCGCCGCCGAGCGCGTCGGCGAGCCGCGCGGGCTCGTCGAGCGTCGCCAGACGCGCGCGCCAGAACGCGCCGGTATCCGGCTGCCGGCGCAGCCAGTGCACGTAATCCGCATAGCGGGCGCCCGGCGTGGCGTCGGCCGCGCGGCCCGCGGTCAGCTCGCCGTAGGCGCGCGCGACGTCGGTCGCGACCTGCGCGGTGCTCCAGCCGTCCGTCAGCGCGTGATGGTGGGTCCACAGCACGTCGTGCGCGCCGTCGGGGCGCGCGAACACGTCGATCCGCATCAGCGGCGCGACGGCCGGATCGAACCCGCGCGCGACGATCGCGTCGCGCGCGGCGGCAAATCCGGCCTCGTAGGACGAAGCGTCCGCCGCCGCGTCATGCACGTCGAACGGCACGCGCGCATGCCGTTCGACGACCTGCAGCGGTTCGCCGCCCGCGGGCCAGACGAAGCGGGTGCGGAGAATCGGATGCCGCGCGACGACCGCGTCCCACGCGGCGCGCATCGCGTCGAGCCGCAGTGCGCCGATGGTCAGCCGCAGCTGCGAGATATAGAGTCCGGGATCGTTGTCGAGCATGCCGTGGAACAGCAGGCCCTGCTGCATCGGTGTCGCCGGGTAGACCGCGTCCGCCGTGTCGCGCGTGACGCCGGCCTGCGCGAACCACGCCGCGTCGTCGGGCGACGCCGGCGCGAGATCTTGCGGCGCGCTCGCCGCCGCACGCGCATCGCCTACGGCGGCCGATGCCGATGCGGAAGCCGGCGCGCAAGCCGAAGCCGGCGCGGCGCTCGCCAGAGCCACCCGCACCGCCGCCTCGATGGTCGGATGCTCGAACATCTGCTTCGGCGTCAGCTTGAGCCCGGCGCGGCGCGCCTTCGTGATGATTTTCAGGCTATGGATCGAGTCGCCGCCGAGCGCGAAGAAGTTGTCGGTCACGCCGATCGCTTCGCGCCCCAGCACCACCTGCCAGATCTCCGCGAGCGTGCGCTCCGCGTCGTTGCGCGGCGCGACATGGGCGGCCGCGTCCACCGCGCCGGCGGGCTCCGGCAGCGCGGCCCGGTCGACCTTGCCGTTCGCCGTCAGCGGCAGCGCGTCCAGTACCTGCAGCGCCGCCGGCACCATATAGTCCGGCAGATCGGCCGCGAGACGCGCGCGCAGCGCATCGGCATCGAGCGGCACGGAGCCGGTCACATACGCCAGCAGCCGCAGCGGCCCCGCTTCGCCGTCCGCGCGGGCGATCACCACCGCGTCGCGCACGCCGGCTTCCGCACGCAGCCGCGCGGCGATCTCCTCGGGCTCGACCCGGTAGCCGCGAATCTTCACCTGGTCGTCGAGCCGGCCGAGAAACGTGAATTCGCCGTTCGGCAAACGGCGGCTCCGGTCGCCGGTCCGGTAAAGCCGCGCGCCGTGCCCGTCCGGGTCCGGCACGAAGCGTTCGGCAGTCAGCGACGGCCGGTTCAGATAGCCGTCGGCGACGCTCGCGCCGCCGATGCACAGTTCGCCCGTCGCGCCCTTCGGCGCCGGGTTGCCGTCCGCGTCGACGATCCGCGCGTGAACGTGCGCGAGCGGCGTGCCGAGCGGCAGCGTCGCGCCGCGGCTTTCGCCGCCGTCGCGGGTCAGCACGCCGACCGCCGTTTCGGTCGGCCCGTAGTGATTGATCAGCCGGCACTCGGGGCGCAGCTGCGCGATCCGCTCGGCGAGCCGGGTCGGCGCGGGCTCGCCGCCGATCAGCAGGCAGCGGCGCGGCAGCACCGCGTCGGGCGCCTGCGCCTGCAGCAGCGCATCGAGGTGGCTCGGCACGATCTTCAGCAGATCGACCGCGTGCGTGCTCATGTACGCGCCGAACGCATCCGGATCGGTCGCGACCTGCGCGTCGATCAGATGCAGCGTCCAGCCGTGCCACAGCGCGCCGAACAGCGACGTGTGGCCGAGGTCGGCGGCGGGCGTCGACAGGTAGGCCGCGCTGCCGATGTCCGCCGGCAGCCGTTCGCCGACGCCGCGCAGGTAGGCGCTCAGCGCGCCGTGACTCAGCACGACGCCTTTCGGGCGGCCGCTCGATCCCGACGTGTAGATCACGTACGCGGGCCAGACGAAGATGCCGTCGTCCGGCCCCGGCATCGGGTCCGCGCCGTGCCCGCCGTCCGCCGAACGGGTCGCTTGCGGGTCGACGACCGGCACGCCGGCCGGCAGCCAGTCGAGCGCGTCGGCGGCGAGCACCGCCCGCGCGCCGCAGTCTTGCGCCTGCCAGCCGAGCCGCGCGGCCGGCAATGCGGGATCGAGCGGCACATAGCAGGCGCGCAGCCGCCAGGCCGCGAGGATGCCCGCGACCAGCGACGCGCTGCGCGGCAACGCGAGCGCGACGCGCTCGCCGGGACGCACGCCTTGCGCGGCGAGCGCCGCCGCGAGCCGGCCGGACCACGCCCACAGCGCGCCCCAGGCCAGCGGGCCGTCGGCATCGACCAGCGCGGTCGCGGCGGGCTTCTGGATGGCGAACCGGGCAACGCGCGCGGGCAGGAAATCGGTGTCGAAATGAGTGACTTGCATGATGTCTGTAATCCGAATGCCGGGAGTCATGCCCGCGGCGGCGTGCCGGCCGCGGGCGCGAGACGGTCGGGCGCGGGCGCGTTCAGTACGCGTCCACGCCCGCGACGGACAGGCCGTCCGTGGTCTCTTCGTCGTAATCCTGCAGGCCGTATGCGCCGATCGCGCGCTCGGGATCCGCGACGATCTGCTCGAGCAGATCGACGTAATGGCGCGCGAACTGCGCGACGAACGCGTCGTCGTACAGCGCGCGCGCGTACATGAACACGCAGTCGAGGCCGTCGGCACCGCGGCGCAGCACGTCGAGCGCAAGCTCGAAGCGGGCGTCGCTCGCATCGGCGTCGACCAGCGCGCAGCGCGCGCCGTCGAGGTCGAGCGCGGTATCGAATTCGTCGTGCAGCACGAACTTGATCTGCGCGAGCGAATGCCCCGCTCCGCGCCGCTCGAGCGGCAGCTCGGCGACGACGCGCTCGAACGGCACGTCGCTGTTCGCCTGCGCATCGATGCTGTCCGCGCGCACCTGGCCCAGCAGCGCGGCGAAGCTTTGCGTGCCCTTCACTTGCGCGCGCATCGCGAGCGTGTTGACGAAAAAGCCGATCAGCCCTTCCGTCTCGAGCCGGTCGCGCCCGGCGACGGGCACCGCGACGACCACGTCCTGCGCGCCGCTGTAGCGGTACAGCAGCGCGTCGAGCGCGGCCAGCAGCACCATGAACAAGGTCGCGTGCCCGGTCCGCGCGAGCGCGTCGAGCCGTGCCGCGAGCGGCGCCGGAATGCGGATTCCCACCCGGGCGGCCAGCGGATCGTACGGCGTCGCGCGATCGTGCTCGGTCGGCAGATCGAGCGGCCCGTCGAGGCCGTCAAGCCGCTCGCGCCAGTAGCCGAGCTGTGCGTCGAGCGCGGCCTGGCCCGTGCCGGAAAAGCGTTCGCGCTGCCACGCGGCGTAGTCCCCGTACTGCACCGGCAGCGCCGGTAGCACGGGCGCTTCGCCGCGCCGCGCCGCGCGGTAGCCGGCCGCGAATTCGCGCAGCAGCACGTTGATCGACCAGCCGTCGGACACGATGTGATGCATCACGAAGTGCAGCAGATGCCGCTGCGGCGCGCGCGCGAACAGCGTCGCGCGAAACAGCGGGCCCTGCATCAGATCGAACGGCGCGCGCGCCCGCGCACGCAGCTGCGCCGCCAGTTCGCCGGGCGCCGCGTCGCGCAGCGTCACGGTCTCCCAGTGCCATGCATCGGCCGCGCGTTCGGCGGGCAGGATCACCTGGCGCGGCGCATCGTCGATGTCCGCGAAGCGGGTGCGCAGCATGTCGTGGCGGCGCACCAGCTGATCGAGCGCGCGCTGCGCGGCGGCCGCATCGAACGGGCCGTCCAGTTCGAGCGCGCCGGACACGTTGTACGCGGCGCTGTCCGGATCGACGCGCCACAGCACCCACAGACGTTCCTGCGGCAGCGACAGCGGCGCCTCGCGCAGGCCGCGCCGGGTCAACGCCGGCTGCCGCGCTGCCGCGCGCGCGGGCTGCGCCCACCACGCATCGAGCGCCGCGGCCAGGCCGCGCAGCGTCGGATGGCTGAACAGCAGCCCGAGCGGCACGTCGCGCTCGAACTGCGCGCGCAGCCGCGACGCGACCTTCAGCGCGAGCAGTGACCGGCCGCCGAGCGCGAAGAAATCGTCGGCGCTCGACGGCGGCGCGATGTCCAGTACGTCGCGCCAGATCTCGGCGACCGCCTGCTCGGTCGGCGTCGCCGGCGCGCCGCCCGCCTCGGCCGCCGCGTCGCGGCCGCCCTCAGCCGGTATGCCCGCAGCCGGTATGCCCGCCTCGCGCACCGCGAACGGTACGACCGTGCCGTCGCGCCAGGCGCTCACGCAGGCGCTGCGCTGCAGCTTGCCGCTCGACGTGCGCGGCAGATCGCCGGGTTCGAGCAGCAGGATCAGCGCGGTTTCATACTGGAAGGCTTCGCCGAGCGCATCGGCGATCGCCGCGAAAATCTCGGCCGGCTCGATGCGCCGCGCCTTGCCGCGCGGCACTTCGGCCGCGATCCCGATCCCTTCCGAACCGTCGGCCGTCTCGACCGGGAACGCCGCGATCCGCCCGCGCCGCAGCCACTCGACCCGGTCGGCCAGCACCGCTTCGAGATCCTGCGGATACACGTTCTCGCCGCGCAGCACGATCATGTCCTTGCGCCGCCCGCAGACGAACAGCCGGCCCGCGTCGGCGAAACCGAGATCGCCCGTGCGCAGCCAGCGGCCCGGAAAGCCGGGCGCGTCCGCCAGAAACACGGCGGCGCTCGCCTCCGGATTGCGCCAGTAGCCGCCCGCGATGCTCGGGCCGCTGCACCAGATCTCGCCGACCCGGCCGTCGGCCAGCCGCTCGCGCGAGCCCGGATCGACGATCGCGAACGCATGCTGCGACGGCGCCGCGCCGCACGCCACCACCGCCTTCGACTCGTCGCCCGCCGCCCGCACCGCCACCGGCTCGGCGCCCGCCAGCGCGGCCACAGCGAAGCGCGTCTCGGGCGCGCCCGCGCTCACCTCGACACCCGTGACATACAGCGTCGCTTCCGCGAGCCCATAGCACGGAAAAATCGACGCCGGCGCGAAGCCATGCGGCGCGAAACGGGCGCCGAACGCGTCGAGCGTCGTCTGGCGAATCGGCTCGGAGCCGCAGAACGCCACCCGCAGCGAACTCAGGTCGAGGCCGTCGAGCTGCGCATCGCGCACCCGGTCCGCACACAGGCGGAACGCGAAATCGGGACCGCCGGTCACGTTCGCCCGCTCGCGGGCGACGCCCTCGAGCCAACGAGCCGGCCGTTCGAGAAAATGCAGCGGCGAGATCAGCGTGACGTGAAAGCCGCACAGCACCGGCATCAGCAGGCCGCCGATCAGTCCCATGTCGTGATAGAGCGGCAGCCACGAGAACATCCGGTCGTCGGCGCGGCAGCCCATGCCGCGCGACATCGCGTCGACGTTCGCGCACAGGTTCGCGTGGCTCACCATCACGCCCTTCGGCGCGGACGTCGACCCCGACGTGTACTGCAGGAACGCCACCGCGTCCGGATCGCCGCGTTCGACGCAGAATTGCGCCGCGTCGCCGGCATCGGGCGACAGCAGCGCGATGTCGCCGAGCGCGTCGCCGAGCGGCGAACCGTCGAGCATCGGGCGCGATTCGTCGGGCAGCACCGCGATCCGCGCCGCGCAGTCGTCCGCCATCCGGCGCAGCCGCTCGACGTGCGCGCTGTGCCGCGCTTCCGGCGGATACGCGGGCACCGCGATCATTCCCGCGTACTGGCAGGCGAAGAACGACACGATGTAATCGAGCCCGGTGGGCAGCATCAGCAGCACGCGGTCGTTCGGGCCGCCCCGCGCGCGCAGGGCGGCGGCCAGACGGCGCGCCCGCGCATCGAGCGCGGCATAGCTCAGCGCGTGCACCTCGTGCTCGCCGTCCGCGAGAAAACGCACCGCGACGTGGTGCGGCCGCTGCGCGACATGCAGCCGCATGACCGCGATCAGATCGTTCGCGGGCGTTTGCGGGGCAAGCGCCGCTTCATTGACATCCGTGCCGGCGCCGGCCCGGCGCTGCACCTCGATTACAGACATCCTTCTCTCCTGAGAGTCGCCGCCCGGTGAACCCGCGGCCCGCCTGGCGGGCCCGCGCGGCGCCGCCGGACGGTGTAAACAGCTCGCCGCCGCCGGGTTGGCGACGGGGGTGCAATCCTCTTGATTGCGGGGAAAGAGCGGCGTCCTCTGCGTGACGCCTGCGTGTCCTGACTGCGTGCTTCCGGCGCGCCGCCGATGCGGCGGCGCGCCGCGCGCCGTCCGTTCAATAGGCGAAGCTGATCGGCGTGCCGCCGCGCGGATGCGGCACCGTGCCCATCGGCACGCCGTAGATCGCGCCGAGCATGTCATCCTCGATCAGCTCGGACGCCGTGCCGCTCGCGAGCAGCCGGCCGCTCTTCAGCGCGATCAGGTCGTCGCAGAAGCGCGCCGCCATGTTGACGTCGTGCAGCACCACCACCACGCCGAGGCCGCGCTGCTGGCTCAGGCCGCGCACCAGGTCGAGCACTTCGATCTGGTGCGCGATGTCGAGCGCCGAGATCGGCTCGTCGAGCAGCAGGCATTCGCTGTCCTGTGCGACCAGCATCGCGATCCACGCGCGCTGCCGCTCGCCGCCCGACAGGCTGTCGACCGCGCGATCGGCGAAACGCGCGAGGTCGGTCAACTGCAGCGCCTCGTCCACCTTCGCGCCGTCGACGCCCGTGAAGCGGCCGAGCGCGCCATGCCACGGATAGCGGCCGAGCGCGACCAGCTCGCGCACGGTCATGCCGTTCGCGGCCGGCTGCTGCTGCGGCAGATAGGCCACCTGGCGCGCGAACGCGCGGTTGTCCCAGTCGGCGAGCGCGCGCCCGGAAAAACGCAGCGTGCCGCGCGTCGGCGCCTGCTGGCGCGCGAGCAGCTTGAGCAGTGTCGACTTACCCGAGCCGTTGTGGCCGATCAGGCCGCAGACGCGCTGCCTGGGCAGGTTCAGCGTGAGCGGATGCAGCAGCGTGCGCTCGCCGACGCTGAACGTCACGCCGTCGAGCGCGTACATCGGTTCGCCCGGGCTGACCGGCTGGACAGGCTGGGCCGGCATGGCGGGATTGGCATTCATCGCGGGTAATCTCGGTCGGTCAGTGGGAAACGGGCGCGAGGCCCTCGGGGCGAGGCTGCGCATCGGCGCGGCCGGCGTCGAGCAGATCGCCGCGCCCCTGTTCGACGATCTGGCCGAAGTCGAGCTTGATGAAGCGGTCGGCCAGATGGAAGTAGCGGTCGTCGTGCGTGATCACGAGCACGGTCTTGCCCTTCGCCTTCAGGTCGGGCAGCAGGCGCTTGTAGAACACGTCCTTGAACAGCGGATCCTGGTCGGCGGCCCATTCGTCGAACACGTAGAACGGCCGGTCCTCCAGATACGCGACCAGCAGCGCGAGCCGCTTGCGCTGGCCCTGCGACAGGTTCAGCGTCGAGAACACGCCGTCCTTCACGCTGACCTTGTGGTCGAGCTGCAACGCTTCGAGCAGCTGCCGCGCATGCGCGTCGAGACCCTCGACGCGCATGCCGAGCAGGTTGTCGAACAGGAAGAAATCGCTGAACACGACCGAGAAGTGCTGGCGGTAGATGTCGCGCTCCGCTTCGCCGACCGGCTGCCCGTTCAGCCGCACTTCGCCGCTTTCCGGCACGTACAGGCCCACCAGCATCTTCGCGAGCGTGGTCTTGCCGCTGCCGTTGCCGCCGATCAGGTAGACGAGTTCGCCCGGCCGGAACGTCAGGTCGACCGGGCCGAGCGTGAATACGTCGTTTTCCTTCTCGCGGAAATAACGGTGCGTCGCGCCGGCGAGCGCGATGGTGTCGAACGACGCCGCGTTCGGCGCGTCGAGCGGCGCCTCGAGCGGCAGCTCGGCGTTGACCTGCTCGATGCGCTCCAGCGCGACGCGCGCGGTGCTGACGCTCGGCAGCGCCGACAGCACGGCCTCGATCGGCATGATCATGTAGACGAACACGATCGCGTAGCCGGACATCACGTGCGGATCGACCGAGATGTGCCGCGCGAACACGAACAGCGTGAGGCCGATGAACGCGAACAGGATGAAGTTGCCCCAGCTCGCCGCCGCCGCGTACAGCACGTAGCCGCGCGTGCGCTGCACGCGCACCGCCTCGACGTTGGTCGCGAGCGTGTCGTCGATGAAGGTGCGCTTGCGCGCGCGGTGCAGCTTCAGCTCCTTCGCGCCGTCGAACAGCGCGCGGAAATGCTTGACGAGATCGTCCTCGCGCCGGCGCGAGGCGCGCAGATGGAACATCGCCCGCGTATGCGCGAAGCGGAAGCCGCCCATCCCGAGCAGGATCGTGACGATCGCGACGAGCAGGATCGGCCACGACAGGTAGCCGAGATACAGCAGGCATCCGACGATCACCGCGCTTTGCATCGCGAGCGACGGCAGGCCGACGAAGAACACCACGATCGCATCGAGATCCTGCGTGAGCACCGCGAGCGAGCGCGCCGAACCCTGCCGCTCCAGGTGCGGATACGACGCGTCGCCGATGCGCCGGATCGTGCGCATCCGCAGCGTCGCCTTCGCCTGCTGGCCGAGCCACATGAACAGCGTCTGCGACAGCGTGCGCATCACGAGCACCACGACGCCGACCGCGAGGAACTGCCAGCCGAGCCGCGCGAGCCCCTCGGCGGAGCTGCTCAGCGCCTGGTTGATCAGCGCGAGCAGCGCCGCATTGCCGAACCCGCCGACCAGGCTCGCGATCAACGCGAGCACCAGGATCCATCGCGATTTCTTGACTAGATGCAAAAGTAGGGACATGTATTTCCTTGGAGGATTGCCGACGCGTCAGACGAGCGGACCGGGCATCGATGGTAGCGAATTCGCTCGCTGCCCGTCAGCCTCGGCCCGCCGGTCCGCGCCGCTCATTCGTCGCCGCCGTCCAGGCCGCCGATGCCGCTCGCGCTCAGCCGGTCCGGACCGTGGCGCGCATCGCCGCGCTCGAACACGCCGTGCGGCTCGGCGGGCGCGACCGGCCGCCAGTGCGTCGCCGCGCTCGCACCAGCATGCGCGTGCGCCGCGTCCCGCGAGCTGTGCTGGCCGTCCCAGTGCGCGTGCTTGAGGTGCAGCTGCGGCGGCGCCGCGAGTTCGACCTGCTGCGGCTGCGCGGCGAGCTTCTGGCGCCGCAGGAACGGGCAGCGGTCGTCCGCCGGGGTATTCGCGTCGTCGAGGAAATACTGCTTCCATTCGAGATTGCCCGGATCGCCGTAGAAACCGAGATCCGGGTGCGCGCCGATGTCGTCCCAGGTTTCGAGACGCTTGCGCACCTGGTTGCGCGCTTCGCGGCCGATCACCTTGTTCGTGATCGTGTCGACGAACACCGCGCGCGGCTGGAACAGCAGCACCATGCCCGGCCCCAGGTTGCGGCTGTGGCGCGCGCGGAACGACGGGCAGGCGCACACGACGAACATCTGCAAGCCCGCGTACGAGAACTCCCAGTCTTCGTGCGACGGGTCCGGCTGCTGGTCGGCGAGCGGATCCGGATCGACGTTGTGCAGATGCTGCAGGATGCTCCAGAACAGCTGGTGATACGTGTCGTGCGACAACGGCTCAGGATCCGGCTCGAAGAACACCGCGATGTTGTTCTTGCGGTATTCGGGCAGCGACGCCAGCTCCGCGAAGGTCTGCATCGTCGCCGGCAGGTCGCGGGTGTCGCGGCCGTTGACGAACGCGTAGAACATTTCGCCGCGCCGCTCCGCCATCGTGCCGAAGAAGCACGGATAGCCGGGGTCCATCACCTGCTCGCGCAGCGTCGCGTACGACGCGTCGAGCCATGCCGGCGGGACCACCGCGGCGCCCGTCGCGCGCCCCGCGATGATCCGGCTCTTCCAGTCGCTGGCCTCGAACTGCTCGACGTTTGCCGCGCCGCCGTTACTTGATTCCATCATTCGCTCTCACTATTCTGCCCACCGTTTCGCGCGCGTCGCGCGCACACGCCCCGGCGACCCGTCCGGGGATATCGACACTGCTTTCGTGGGGGAATTCGGCGCCTTCTAGTGAACATCGCGGCGAGGCGCATCGAATCGGACCATCCGGCGGCCGGAATCAGGCCGCGGCCGCCGCGGGCTGCTCGAGCTCCGCGACCAGCGTCTGCACCCAGTCGTCCGGGATGATCGGCTGGTGGTACGTACACTCGCCCGACACCACCGTCGAGCCGTGCAGCCGGCCGTCCGGGATCAGCACCATGTCGCCCTCGTTCATCTTGAGCTGCATGCCGACGTTGCCCCAGAACAGCATTTCGCCTTCCTGGATCGTGACCAGCCGGTGGTCGTTGTGCACGTGGGTGGTCGAGCACATCTCGTGCGGTTCGATGAAGGTCTCGCGATCGATGCCCGGGCATTCCGCGTCGATGCGCGTGCTGATCCGGTGCGCGAACTCGACGTAGCGGCGGATCGACGACAGCCACAGCAGCTGCTCGCCCAGATCCCAGCGGCCGCGCTCGGCCAGCCGTTCGGCCGCGACGACGCCCTGCACGAACTGGCCGTGCGCATTCGCGCCGAGCCCTTCGCCGACGCGCTGCAGCGCCCGCGCGCAGCGCGCGGCCAGCTCCGCCTTGTGAGCGGACGGGTCGGACGGGCGGCGGCCCGCCGGCTGCAGATGCGAGCACGCGCGCTCGAGCGCGAGGCCGAATGCGAGCCACTCGGCTTCCGCGCCGAAAGCCGCGCCGATCAGGCCGAACGCGCGGTCGGGACGGCGCGCGAGCGCGTACAGCAGATTGCATTTCGCCATGCTGGTCGGCAGATAGAACTGCCAGTACGCGTGCTGGCGGCGCGTCACGCCGCTCGCGGCCGCGACCCGTTCGAGGAGCGGGTCGTCCGGCAGCGGGCCGCGCAGCGTCGGCCGCTCGTCCGGCGGCAACATGTCGAAGAAGCCGCTGGCGGCGGCCTGCGCGAACGCGCGGCGCTTCGACACGGCGAGCGCCCAGCGCTGGACCATGATGAAGCGCAGCCCTTCTTCCAGATAGTCGTTGCGCATCAGCCGCGCGAAGGTCGCGTCCCAGAACGCCAGTTCGTCGTCGACGAGGCGCGCGAGCCGCGCGCTCACCGCGTCGACGCTTTCCGCCGCCTCGACGTCCTTGGCCAGGAATTCGAACGCGTACGCTTCGAGGAACGGGGCGATCTGCGCGCCGAGCACTTTCGTGCCGTCGTCGTAGAACGTCGCGAACTGCTGCCAGTCGGCGCCGTCGCCGCTGCGCGGCAGGCGCGCGACGTCCAGCTCGTAGATCGACAGCAGCGTGCGGTTCGACGCGAGCGCGGGCAGGCGGCTCACGTTGTGCTGCTGCACCGGCTTCATGAACTTCAGGAATTCGAAGTCCTCCGGGCGCAGCGGGCGGCGATGGAAATCGTCGTCCAGCAGCAGCTCGTCGACGGTCGCGCTGCGGAACGGCTGCGCGGCCGAGAACTGCTTGATCAGCGCGACGTGTTGCTCGCTGAGACCGTGGAACGGGGTGAAATCGAATAGCTGGGGCAAGGCTTGAGTCATGATCGGGAGGTCCTTATCCGGGTTGCCTGGATTGCCTGGGAATGGGGTGTTGCCTGAGTTACGGCTCGGCATGCGCGACGCCGGACGCCGTGGCGCCGGCACGCGCGCCGGACGCGCCCGTCATCGCCACGAGTACGCGCCGCCGGCCCGCGAACGGTGCGCGGCCGTGCGACATCAGCACGTTGTCGAGCATCATCAGGTCCGCGTCCCGCCACGGGAACGACAGCATCGTGTCCCGGTACGCGGCGCGGATTTCGTCGAGCATGCCGGTGTCGATCGGCGCGCCGTCGCCGAAATAGGTGTTGCGCGGCAGCCGGTCCTCGTCGACCACCTCGAGCAGCGTTTCGCGCAGCGCGTCCGGCAGGTTGGTCACGTGGAACAGATGCGCCTGGTTGAACCAGACGGTTTCGCCCGTCGCCGGGTGCCGCAGTTCCGACTGGCAGATCTGCCGCGTGCGCAGCGCATCGCCGTCGTCGAGCCATTCGTAGTCGATGTCGTGCGCGCGGCAATAGCGCTCGACCTCCGCGCGTTCGGTCGTGCCGAACACCTGCTCCCACGGCAGATCGAGCCCGTTGCCGTAGTTGCGCACGTACATCACCCGCCGCTCGGCGAATTGCCGGCGCAGCGCGGGCGACAGCCGCTGGTGGACGAGCCGGCTGTCGGCGACGGGCGTCGCGCCGCCCTGCTCCGCCGCGACGTCGCAGTAGAACCAGATCGTCGCGGGCCAGCGCAGCGTGTACGACTGCTCGTTGTGCTGGTCGATCCACTGGTCGGCCGGGTACTCGGTCGACGAATACACGCCCTTCTCGATCCGGCTGCGCGGCGTCGAGCCGAACTCGTACTTGAGCGGCTCGCCGAAGTGCGAGACGACCCGGTCGAAGCCGCCCGGGCCGAGCGCGTCGAAGCCGCGCAGCAGCACGCCGCCGTGCAGCCGGGCCGCCGCCGCGAGGCGCGCGTCGAGCGCGGCCAGGCAAGCGCCGTCGAGCGCCTGCGGGTCCGTGGCGGTGAACACCGCCAGGCGGGTGCCGTTGCGCTCCAGCGTGCTTTCGGCGAATCCCGTGTGATGCAGGGTCGATGAAGTCATGCGACATCCTTGGGCGGGGCCGCATCGGCTGCGGACGCGGCCCGCGCGCGATCGAGCGCCTGGACGAGCGTGTCGAGCACGGGTTGCGGCGCGTCGTCGAGATAGAAGTGGCCGCCGGCGAAGCGATGCACGGTGCACGGCCCGCGCGTTTCGGCCGACCAGGCGGCGACGTCGTCGCCGTTCGCCGTGGCCGGATCGTCGCGGCCGACGAACACGTCGATCGGGCAGGCGAGCGGCGCATGGCCGGGCGCGGCGGCGCGCGCCGCCAGATGCGCGGGATGCACGCCGCACAGATGAAAATCCGCGCGCAGCATCGGCAGCATCAGGTCGATGAAATCCAGGTCGTCGAGCAGCGCATCGGGCGTGCCGCCGCGGGTGCGCAGCCGCGCCACCATCTGCTCGGGCGTGCACGCGAGCCAATGCGTTTCGAGCGCCCGGCGCGTGGGCGACACGGTGGCCGATGCGCCGAACCATATCGGCGCGCGGCCGGCGCGGCGCCGCAGCGCATGGATCAGCTCGAGTCCGACCAGCGCGCCCATGCTATGGCCGAACACGGCGAACGGCGCGCCGTCCCGAATGCAGCCGAGCGCGTCGGCCGTCAGTTGGTCGATCAGCGCCGGCCAGGCGTCCAGCGCGGGCGCCGCGCGGCGGATGCCGCGTCCCGGCAATTCCAGCAGCTGCGGCCGGATCGACGGCGGCATCCGGCGCGTCCATTCGCGATACAGCGACACGTTACCGCCCGCATGGGCCAGACAGATCAAGGTGACAGGCCGGCCGCCGCCGGCCGGGCGATTCGCAACGTTCATGTTCAGGCCGCCGGCGATCCCGTGCCGGCGGCGCCCGCCTGCGCGTCGCCCGCGGCCATTGCCTTGCGCAGGCTCGCCGGACGCATGTCGGTCCAGACTTCGTCGATCCACTTCAGGCATTCGTCGCGTTTGCCGAACTTGCCCGCCGCGCGCCAACCGGCGGGAATCGCCTTGTAATCCGGCCAGATCGAGTACTGCTCTTCGTCGTTGATCACCACGACGAAGGTGGTGTTTTCGTCACCCCAGCTCATTTGCTCGCTCCGAAATAAAAATGACAATAAGTCCTATTCAATGATGAAGCGACAGTCGTCCCTTGCGGAAGACTGGCACGGCCCGGAAAACTTTCAATGTGTCAGTATTGAAGCGGAATTTAATCCGTTCAAATGAGAATCATTGTTGTTTCCGGGCGAATCTAAAACTGCACGCCACTTTGTGTCAAGAAATTTCACCTTTTAAGCAGGTGAAAATAAAAACGAAATATATTTGTATGTTTTTTGAAATACCAAAGCGGCCGACGCGATTAGCGGCGACAGCTTTTTGTAATAAATCAGCAAGCTTTCCATCTGACAGAATTAGCGGAGATTCGCGACAGAGGGATGACGATTGGCGGGAATCCGCAAATAATCAGCCGGTATAGACGGTCCTCAATAATGGGTAATGAGAATCGTTTGCAATATCGAGCGAATTGATGAATGATTCGGCCTGAGATTCGGGCGCGGCGCGACGCACGGCCGCGTGCCGTCGCGCACTCGGCGCTCGCCCGGAGCGTTTCGCCCGCCTCCCCGGTCCGTCTATCCGTTTCGCTCTGTGAAGTCCATCGATGAAATCTGCCGCCGACTCATCCGTCCAGCCTGCGATCGAGCCGGCCACCTGCCCGGTATTCGAACCGTATCCGCTCACGTCCCGCGATCTCGATACGCTGCGCCCGCCCGGTCCGGGCGAACTGCTGCTGTGGCGGTTCCGCTCCGAATGGCAGCTGATTTCGCGCGATGCCGGTCACCAGCGGCTGTCCCAGGCCGAATTGAAGCGGATGCGCACCCATCCGCACGCGGCGTTCGGCAAACGCTTCGCGGTGGGGCGCGCGGTGCTGCGCAGCCTGCTCGCGCCGATGACGGGCGAGGCGCCGGAGCGGATCGCGCTGATCGACGATGCCGGCGGACGTGTACGCTGTGCCGGCAATCCGCAGGCTCGCGCGCTCGACATCGCCGTCGATTACGCGGGGATCTGGATTCTGATCGGCATCGCGTCGTGCCCGCTCGGCATCGGCACCGAAGCGCCGCGCTCGATCGATCGCGCGATCGCGGCCACCCGGGCGGCGGCGCGGCGCGCGGCGCTCGCGATGGCGGCCGGCGAGCCGCCGCCGGTCGATGCCGCGCGGCTGGAACAGGAAGGCCCGGCGCTGTGGGTCGACCTGCCGCCGACCGGTTCGTGGCATCTGCTCGATATTCCGATGGCGGGAGAGCTATGCGCAACCGTCGCAGCGGCCGCGCGGGTCACGCGCATCACCGCGTTCGGCTGGCGGCATACGCATGCGCTGGCGCCAACGTCCGCGGCGCCGTTTCGGCAGGCTTCCGGCCGAGGTTTCTGACCGGATCGCCGCCCGCGTGGGCTCGGATGCGGCGAGTCACGCTCGTCACGCATCGCGTTGCCGCACGCCGCCCGGAGCCTCCCGACAGGCTGGCACGCCGCGCCCCGCCTTCCCGAAGCCATCGACATTCGCGACGACCTGCCCACCCCCGCGCGCTTCAGCCGGGCGTCACCCGGTGAAATCGTTCAGCCGCGCGAGCAGCATGCGCGCCTGCTCGACCCGGTCATCGCCGGTCGGTCTGAACGGAAACCGCAGCGGATTCAGGAGGCGCTTGAGGTGCGCGCGGCTGCTGCGCGCATACGCCGGATCGTAATGCGCGTCGATGAGCGCTTCGAACAATGCGCGACGCTCGCCCGCGTCGAGCAGTGCGTGCCAGTCGGCGATCCGCGCGCGGCCGTGCAATTCGGTCAGCCGGGCGAGCTGCGCCGCGAACGACGCGGGATCGTCGAACAGATGCGCGTATTCGTCGAGCAGCAGCGCGACCCGTTCGGTGCGCGCCGTTTCGACGTTCACGCAGGTCGTGTCGCGCATCCCCGCGAGAACCGCGCTCGGCAGCGTGATGCTGCCGATGCGCCGGCTTTCCGCCTCGACGAACACCGGCCGCGCGGGATCGAACGCCCGCAGCGCGCCGACCAGCGCCGTGTCGAACGCCTTCTGCGACGGCTGCGGCGCGTCCGGCAGCGCGCCCAGCACCGAGCCGCGGTGGGCGGCGAGCCCTTCGAGGTCCAGCGTCTGCGCGCCCGCCGCCGCGAGGGCGCCGATCAGCCGGGTCTTGCCGCTGCCCGTCGGACCGGCCAGCACGATGAAGCGAAAGGCCGGCGGCAGCGTGTCCAGCGCCGCGACGATCGAGCGCCGGTAATGCTTGTAGCCGCCTTCGAGCTGCCGCGCGCGCCAGCCGATCAGGTTGAACCACGAGGTCATCGATTTCGAGCGCGCGCCGCCGCGCCAGCAGTAGATCAGCGGCCGCCAGTTGAGCGGCCGGTCCGCGAACAGCGTGTCCAGATGCCGCGCGATGTTGCGCGCGACCATCGCCGCGCCGACACGGGTCGCCTCGTGCGGCGACACCTGCTTGTACATCGTGCCGACGATCGCGCGCTCCTCGTTGTCGAGCACCGGCGCATTGAGTGCGCCCGGAATGTGGTCCTCCGCGTATTCGAGCGGCGTGCGCACGTCGACGATCTCGTCGAATTCGGACAGTTGGTCGAGGGAGGCGAGCTGTGGATTCAAGGCGGAGGCCGGCGCAAGGGCCGGATCGAAGACGGCGAAGGGGGCGATTATCCCATGCCGGTGCGTGCCCTCCGGGCATACGGCAATTCGAACGCGGCGCGCGCGGCGAGTCTTCGCGGCACGCACGGATCGCGCGAACGTACTCGAATCCAACCCGATCCGGTTGCCCTGCGCTCAGAGGAGCGTTCCGCAGCGCCGATGTCCGTGATGTCCGCCCGCGCGATATACGGCTCGTTGAGCCGACCGCCCGATCTGTCCTCGCCGCACCGCGGCCCGGTTCCTCCCGGCCGTCACCGGGCTAGCGTCCTGCGCGGCCAAGCGAGCGCCGGGAAATCAATATCTTCCGGCGACGAAATCCCCGAACGAGACATGCCCGAGTGCTTGAGGTTCGTTCGGCGCGGGATAGTCGAAGAGCGAGAGCACCGACGCATCGTCCCTGAACGGGGTCTTCTGCCGATGGTTGTAGGCGATCGTGAACCGCAGATCCGCCGCCTCGGCAACGGCGCCCAGGAGGTTGAAGTTCGTGAAGTCGTTCCTGAACGGGCGCCATTCGTCGAGGGCGTAGTAGGAACGCTTGAGTTCCACGATCTCGACGGGGCCGTTGTCGTCGATCCTGACGAGATCGATGTCGGAAACCGTGATCGCGCCCAGATTGTCCCGCTGCCAGTTCTGATACGCGCTGCTCGACGCATCGTTGATGCTTTTCCCGCAGGCGCCGCCCCTCACCGGAAGGCCGAACGACTGGAACTCGGCTTTCAGCGCCGAGAGCGAGATCGTCTTGGCCGGACCCGCGAGGTTGTCGGCATAGCGCACATCGCCGATCAGCGCGCCGTCCTCGTCGTCGAACGAGATCCGGGCGACCGGCAGCGCCGCGTGCCCGGCGATGGTTTCGAACACTCGCATCGCCGTCGGATCGGGCTTCCACGAACGTCCATGGGCCAGCACCATGACGCGCGGAATCGCCGCGCCGTCGCCATAGACAAGCATCCATGCATTTCCCGACACCCATGAGAACGGGTGCTGCCCGGTATGTTCGAGGCCTTGGTAGACCGCATTCGACTGGTAGTACGCCACGCTTGAAGATCCTGTGAGATGAAGACGGCTCACTGTATCAAGCCGTGTGTCGCGCCTCAAAGGAATCCGCGGGATGTCCGGGACAATTTGGCCGTTTCGGAGAGGTCATGGGCCGTTGCGCCGGTCATGCCCGCCGGCTTCGGCCGGTTGGCCGAAGCCGCCCATACGCGGTTGCGAGGCGCTCGCGGGCCTCGGCGACTCGCCGCCTGCGAGCGCCTCGCCGGAACGGAACCGGCGGCGCAATCGCATTGCCCCGCGCGAAACAACCGGACCTGGCAGCAGCCAGAGCGCGGCCGCTTTCGCACGACGGCCCGCGCCGTCTGCTACGCGAAGCCGAACAATCGAGCCGGCGTATCGGCCAGCACGACGCGCTGTTCGTCCGGATCCGGCAGCAGCGCATGGATCAACCGGTACGCATCGTCGTAGTTCGTCCGACGCTCGAACTGCGTGTGCGGCCAGTCGCTGCCCCACATCAGCCGGTCCAGCCCGAGCGCGTCCTTCAGCCGCGGCGTCGCCGCGCGCGCGACGGCTTCGCCGACGCCGTTCGGACCGTTGCGATAGGCGCCCGACAGTTTCACCCACACGCGCCGCGACGGCCCGAGCGTCAGCAGATAGCGAAACCCGGGATCGTCGATGCCGAGCGCCGGATCGGGCCGGCCGAAGTGATCGACAACGACCTTCAGCTGCGCGTCGAGCAGCGGGCCCACGACCTGAGGCAGGCGCCGCGCCTCGCAGTGCACCTCGACCTGCCAGCCGAGCGCGGCCAGCTTCGGCAGCAGCGCCTGCCAGGCGGCGCTGCGATAGTCGGGGTCCGGCGCGTTGAACAGGTTCAGACGAATCCCGACGATGCCGCCGCGCGCGAGCGCATCGAGCTGGGCCGCATCGGTCGCGGCCGGGTCGATCACCGCGACGCCGCGCAACCGGCCGGGCTGCGCGGCGAGCGCGTTCAGCAGGTAACGGTTGTCGGTGCCGAGGAAACTCACCTGGATCAGCACGCCGTGCGAGATGCCGTGGGCGTCCAGCTGCGCGAGATAGGCCTGCAGCGGCGCGTCGTAGTCCGGCGCATAGCGCCGCTGCTGCGCGAGCGGCAGGTCGTGCGCGAACACGTGCGCATGGGTGTCGATCGCCGTGATCTTCGGGCCGCGCGGCGAGATCGCGCAGCCGCCTAGGGCGGTCATCGTCAGCATTCCCAGAAATCCTTGATTGAAGGCGCGGCGGGACCAGCCGCCGCCGAGGGGTCTACCCGTCATTCGATTGTCTCCGTCATTATGTGATGGCCGGCGGGGCGGCGCCTGTGTCGCGCCGTCCGTCCGCGCGGCCCCGCCGGGTTCGGCCCGTGTCAATGCCGCGCCGGCTGGCCGGCCGGCGCGCCCTCGCCCTGCAGCTCGGGCAGGCTTTCCGCGAGGGCGCGGCCGCGCGTTTCCGGCAGCATCAGCACCGCGAGCGCAACGATGGCGTACGCGATGCCGGCGTCGATGCCGATCGCGAAGCCGAGCGAGGTGGTCGCCGACAGATGGCCGACCATCACCGGAAAAGCCGCCGATGCGACGCGGCCGAAGTTGTAGCAGAACCCGACGCCCGTGCCCCGCATCCCGCGCGGATACAGCTCGTTGAACAGCGCGCCCATGCTCGCCGGAATGCCCGCCGCGAAGAACCCGAGCGGGAAGCCGAGCACCAGCATCGCGTGGTTCGACAGCGGCGCGAACAGATAGAGCGTCACGGTCGCGACGCAGCAGACCGAGAACAGCAGGATCGTGCCGCGGCGCCCGATCCGGTCGAGCAGGTGCGCGCTCGCGATGCAGCCGAAGAAGAACGCGACGATGATCACCGCGAGATAGCCGCCCGTGCCGAGCACGGACAGGTGCCGTTCGGTCTTGAGGTAGGTCGGCAGCCAGGTCATCAGCGCGTAGTAGCCACCGTGCGCGCCGACGCCGAGCAGCGCGCCGATCAGCGTCATCCGCAGCATCTGCGGCGCGAAGATGCCGACCAGCGGCGCGGCCGGTTCGCCCGCCGGCGCGGCGGCGCGGCGCGGCGCCTCGGGTTCCTCGACGTTGCGGCGCACGTACAGGATCAGCAGCGCCGGCAGGATGCCGACCGCGAACATCGCCCGCCACGCGGTGTCGGGCGGCATCAGCAGGAAACTCGCCGTGTACAGCAGCACGGCGGCGCCCCACCCCACGGCCCACGCGCTCTGCACGGTGCCCATCGCCTTGCCGCGATGCTCGGCGCGGATCGACTCGGCCATCAGCACCGCGCCCGCCGCCCATTCGCCGCCGAAGCCGAAGCCCTGCAGTGTTTTCAACACGAGGAACTGCGGGTAGTTCTGCGCGAACGCGCAGGCGAACGTGAAAATCGAGAAGAACGCGACCGTGATCTGCAGCGTACGGACCCGGCCGATCCGGTCGGCGAGCGCGCCCGCGACCCAGCCGCCGAGCGCGGACGCGACCAGCGTCGCGCCGCTGACGAAGCCGGCCTGGGTCTTGTCGATCGCCCATTCGGCAATGATCGCGGGAATCACGAGGCTGAACATCTGCACATCGAGCGCGTCGAGCGCCCAGCCGCCGAAACACGCCCAGAAGGTGCGTTTCTCTGCCGGCGAAACGGCCTTGAACCAGTTGAACATCGGGGTCTCCTCCAGGAATGGTTGTCGTATCGGCGCGCCGCGCTCAGCGGATCTCGACCTGGTACAGGAACTCGCTCGCCGGCCCGCGCGTGCGGCGCCATTCGAGCGGGCGGCGGTCGTAGCCGTACGCGAGGCGCTCGATCACGACCACCGGCGTGCCGGCTTCGATCCGCAAGAGCCGCGCGTGCATCGGATCGACGACGTCGACCGTCAGCGTCTCGCTGGCCGACGCGATCACCTGATTGCAGTGCGCTTCGTAGACGGGGTACAGCAGATCGCCGATCTCGGCCGTCTCGAGCGCCGCGAAGGCGGCGAACGGCTCGAACGGCAGCCAGATCTCCTCGGCGAGGATCGGCGTGTCGTCGATCAGGCGCAGCCGCGACATCCGGATCACCCGCGCGCCGGGCTCGATCTGCAAGGTCGTCGCAACGGCGCTCGGCGCGTCGGTGACTTCGCGCATCAGGATCCGGCTCGCCGGAATGCGCCGCTCGCCGCGCCGGCTCTGGAACCGGAAGAAGCGAAACAGCGAGCCGTCGAAGCTCGCGCGCCGCACGAACGTGCCGCGCCCCTGGAAGCGTTCGAGCAGCCCGTCCGCGACCAGCACGTCGACCGCCTTGCGCACGGTGCCGACCGCGACGCCGTAGGTGCGCGCCAGTTCCTGTTCGGTGGGGATCGCCTCGCCCGGACGCCAGCGGTGATCGGCAATCTGGGTGGCCAGTTCGTCGCGCAGGCGTTGGTAGCGCGGCAGGCGGTCGTCGGCTTGCATGAGGTGAAGTCCATTGGTTATCTAGTCATATATATGATTGTATGAGTGACGAGACGATACCATCGGGAAAGACCCTGCATTCAGACGAAAGCCCGTCGGCGACGCATGAATCTATTTGAGTTTTTCTATTTAAATCATTGATTTAAGCTATATTTTTAATGTTTTTATTAAAGTTGATTTCATCGGTGCGGAATCGTACCGGCTCACGCTAACCGCACGGCACACGGCTCGGATCGGGGCAAACGCGCGAAGGGCATGGACATTGAAGCGGCCGGCGCAAACCGCTAAGGTGGATGCGAACAGAACCGGACCGCGCCGAAATCGCGGCATCGGCGGCCCATCGGCGGGCCGTCGCCTCACCAGGAGCATGACCGCATGCATTACCAGCTGACCTACGAACTCGTCGACGACTACCTGACGCGTCGCGGCGCATTCCGCGCCGAGCACCTCGCGCTCGCGCAGGCCGCGACCGAACGCGGCGAGCTGCTGCTCGCGGGCGCGCTCGCCGAGCCGGCCGACCAGGCCGTGCTGATCTTCCAGGGCGATTCGCCCGCCGTCGCGGAATCGTTCGCGCGCGCCGATCCCTACGTGCTGAACGGGCTCGTGACGCGCTGGCGGGTGCGCCCGTGGACCGTGGTGGTCGGCCGGCACGCGCCCCGCGCGTGACCCTGCGCGCCGCGCGCGGCTACAGCCAACCGGCCTTCTTGAAGCGCCACCACAGCGTGAGGTCGGTGACGAGCATCAGCCCGAGGCACGCGTAGAAGCCGTACTCCCAGCGCAGTTCGGGCATGTTGTTGAAGTTCATCCCGTAGATCCCGGCGATCATCGTCGGGATCGCGAACAGCGCGGCGAACGAGCCGAGCCGCTTCGTCACCTCGTTCTCCGCGAGCGAGATCATCCCCAGGTTCACCTGGATCGCGGTGACCACCATTTCGCGGCGCCCTTCTATCGTCTTCACGATCCGCTGCAGATGGTCGTAGACGTCGCGAAAATAATGCTCCATGCCGTTGCAGATCTGCGGCGTCCGTCCGCCGAACAGCTTCGACAGCGGCTCGATCAGCGGCGCCGTATGCTGGTACAGCGTCACGAGCCGGCGCTTCAGCGAGTACAGATCCTCGATGATCGCGCGAGAGGCGGCGAGATTCGCCTTCGCGAAAATCCGGTCCTCCAGTTCCTCCAGTTCGGTGCCCAGCGCCTCGAGCGTCGGGAAATAGCGGTCCACGATCTGGTCCATCAGCGCATAGAACACGAACGCCGAGCCCTCCTTCAGCAGATGCGGCTCGCGCTCGCAGCGCGCCCGCACGTCCTGGAAGCCGGTCTGCGTATGGTTGCGGATCGACAGCACGTAGTTCGGTCCGACGAACACGTTGACCTCGCCGAGCACGAACTCGTCCTGCTCGTCGATCTCGACGGTATGCAGCACCGCGAACAGCGAATCGCCGTACTCCTCGATCTTCGGACGCTGGTGGCCCTTGCGGGCGTCTTCGATCGCCAGCTCGTGCAGGCCGAACTCGTCGCCCATGCGCTCGATCTCCTCGGGCGAAGGATCCTTCAGCGCGACCCAGACGAAGCACTCGGGCTTCGCGACGTAGTCGCTGATGTGGTCGATATCGATGTCGGCCAGCTTGCGGCCGTCCTGGTATGCAGCACAGTTGATCAGCATTGTGGTGAAGGGCTCGGGTCATGTTCCGGACGTAGTTTACCGGGTCCGCGCAAACCCGCCGCCCGCTTCTCTTGCACCGGCCGCCGTTATTGGTCATGATCGGGCTGCATGCGCCGCGCCCTCGGCACCGGGGCCGCCGCGATCGATTCGAGGCGCCCGCGCGCGTCGGGCGCCTCGCTCCGCACACACGGTCAAGGAGACTGCTATGTGGTATTTCTCGTGGATACTCGGCATCGGTGTGGCGCTCGGATTCGGCATCATCAACGTGATGTGGCTCGAGGCGAACGGCGTCTTCCCGCGCGACCCCGACGCGCCGGCCGCGCCCGCGGAGAGCCCGCGTCCGTGACCCATCTGGTGTTCTTCTGCGGCCACGCCGGCACCGGCAAGACCTCGCTCGCGAAGCGGCTCATCGGGCCGCTGATGCGCGCGACCGGCAAGGCCTTCTGCCTGCTCGACAAGGACACGCTGTACGGCCGCTACAGTTCGGCGGCGATGGGTGCGCTGACCCAGGATCCGAACGACCGGGACAGCCCGCTCTACCTCCAGCACCTGCGCGACCCCGAATACCAGGGGCTGCTCGACACCGCCCGCGAAAATCTCGAACTCGGCATCAGCGTGATCGTCGTCGGTCCGCTGTCGCGCGAGATCCGCGACCGGCGGCTGCTCAACCGCCAATGGCTCGGCATCGGGCTCGAGGTCGATCTGAGGGTGGTCTGGGTGCATACGTCGGAAGACACCGCGCACGCGCGCATCGTCGCGCGCGACAATCCGAACGACGCGTACAAGCTCGCGCACTGGGAGGAATACCGGCAGCGGCGTTTCGTGCCGGCCGGCGACGAATGCAAAGGGTTGCTGATGTTCGACAACACCGCGCCGTCGGCGGCGGACGTCGACGCGCTGCTGCATGCGCTAGTGCCGCCGGCTCAGGGCGCGATGGTGCCGCCCTTGCCCGCGTGATTGTGTTGATGGCGCCGAGCGGCGGTGTGCCGCCGTCCCGGCGCGGTTTCTCAGGTTCGGCCCTGCCTGGTTGACGCGCCGGCCGGGTCAGGCCAGCGCATGCATCCGTTCGAGCGTGCCGCCCTCGTACAGCTTGCCGAAGCGGTTCTCGAGGAACGCGTACAGCGGCACTTGCTCCTGGCGCACGAAACCGCTTTGCGGCAGCTTCTGTTCGCGGAACAGATCGAGGACCGCGCACATCGCGCCCGCCGTCGTGATCTGGATCGCGCTCATCGGCATCCCGCAGATTTCCTTCGCGAAGATCTTGCGCGTGAATACGTCCTGCACCAGTTGGCCGTTCTTCACTCCCGTCACCGTCACGAACACCAGCACCACGTCCTGCTTGGTCGACGGCACCGCGCGGCGCATGATCGATTTCAACGTGTCGCGGTCGCTCGACAGGCGCAGATCCTCGAGCAGGAACTGGATCAGGTCTCGATGGCCCGGGTAGCGCACCGACTTGTAGTCGAGCGTCTCGACCTTGCCCGACAGCGTCTCGCACAGCGTACCGAGGCCGCCCGACGTGTTGAACGCCTCGTACTCGGTGCCGTCCAGCGAGAAATGCTCGAGACCTTCGAGCGGCTGCACCCATTGCTGGCGGCCGTCGCGGATCGCTTCGCACGGCTGGCAGTATTCGTTGATGAGCCCGTCGACGCTCCACGTCAGGTTGTATTTGAGCGCGTTGGTCGGATACTCAGGCAGCGCGCCGACGCGCATCTTCACGTCGCGGACTTCGCTGAAGCCGTTCACCAGTTCGTGCGCGGCGATGCCGATGAAGCCCGGCGCGAGGCCGCACTGCGGCATGAACGCGTGGTCCGCGCCTTCGGCGAGGCTGCGGATCGCATGCGTCGCGCGCACGTCTTCGGTCAGGTCGAAATAGTGCACGCCGGCGGCCTTGGCGGCGGCCGCGACATTCACGGCCAGGTAGTACGGCAGCGCATTGACGAGCGCGTCGAAGCCCTTTACCGCCTCGCGGATCGCGCTGGCATCGGCGGAATCGACGCGCCGCGTGTCGATCCCCTCGTTCGACAGCTTCGCCAGCGCGTCAGGATCGCGGTCGAATGCGACCACTTCGTAGTCGCCCGTTTCGCGCAGCAGGTGGGCGATGGTGTGGCCGATGAGGCCCGCGCCGACGATCGCGATTTTCATGATGTGCTCTCCTGACAGGTGGGTTTGTTGTAAACGGCGTATAGCCTTCCCGGAGAGTTTAAGAGGGTGCAAAAACAGTTTATAGAGGGAAAATGATGCGAAATGACTTCGGATTTCGACGATCCGTCGAAGATTTTCGACCATTCGACGTAAACGCGCTATAAAGGCGCCGATCGCGGGAAAGCGGCCGGGCGCCCGGGTGCCGACCGCTAGGCGGGTTGCGCGGGCGCGTCGGCGCCCAGGAAGGATTCGATCGCGGCCGCCAGCGCCAGCGGCGTTTCGTCCATCGGATAGTGGCCGGCGTTCGCGATCACCTCGACGCTCGCCTCCGCATAGCGGGTCAGATAGGTCGCGCGCATCAGCGCCGGGGTCATCACCGGATCATGCTCGCCGATCAGCACCTTCACGCGCTGCCGCCGGTCGAGTTCGGCGCTGAAGTCGGTATCGGCCCACGCGTGGAAATACGCGGCGAATGCGCGCGGGTCCGAGTGCGTCCACGAATACGCGGCCATCCGTTCGAGCCAGGCGCGCGGCAGCCGGCCGCCGGTGCTGCGATCGATGATCGCCTCGCGCAGCGCACGCTGCCCGGCCGCCGCCTCGAACATCGCGCGGGTCGGCGCATCGAAGGCGACCCCGCCGCACGGCACCGGCGTGATCGCGACCAGCGCCCGCACCCGCGCCGGCGCGAGCGCGGCCACCCGCTCGATCGCGAGGCCGCCCATCGAATGCCCGATCAGGCTGAAGCGCGGCCAATCCAGCGCATCGGCGAGCGCGAGGGCATCCGCGGCGATCTCGTCGATCGTGAACGCGCCGCCGACGCCGCGCCGCGCGCCGTAGCCGCGGTAGTTCATGAACACATAGCTGAACCGGTCCTGCGACAGCGCGGCTTCCATCGGCTCGAACGCGTGCGCGTCGCCGAACCAGCCGTGCAGCACCAGGACCGAGTGCGGCCCCGTTCCGACGCGACGATAGAGAGCGGTCATTTGACTTCCCCCGTGAAGAAACGGACGTGACCCACCGTTGACATCATCTTGCGCAACCCGGCAAGCGCCGGGTGTCGAGGGGTCGGCGGCGGCCCGGCCGGTCAGCCGCCGATCGTGCCGCGATCGATCTTGCGCGACAGGATGATCGACGTGGTCGTACGCTCGACGCCTTCGAGCGCGCCGATCTGGTCGAGCAGGTCGTTGAGCCGTTCTGGCGAATCGGCGCGCAGCCACGCGACATAATCGTATTCGCCGCTCACCGCGCACAGCAGCTGGACTTCCGGCATCCGGTCGAGCCGCTTCAGCACGTCCTTGCCGTACTTCGGCGCGAGGATGATGCCGACGTACGCATAGATGCTGGCATCGAGCACATCCTGGCCGAGCCGCACGCTGTAGCCCGCGATGACCTGGGTGCGTTCGAGCCGCGCGAGCCGGGCGAGCACGGTAGTGCGCGCGACGTCGAGCTGGCGCGCGAGATCGGCGACGCTCGCGCGCGCATTCGCCTGCAGCAGCGCGACCAGGCTGCGGTCGAGTTCGTCGAGCTGGTCGAGACGGGGTGGGCGCATGACGTGGACGGAAATGAGAATGCCGCGATGATAGCGTCGAACGGCTAGGCGCCCAACCGCTCGACGACGAAATCGACGAAGCTGGTCAGCTTCGGCGTCGCGCGGCGATCGCGCGGATACAGCAGATGCACGATCGACGGCTTCGGCATGTACGCGTCGAGCACCGGCACCAGCGCGCCGCTCGCGATCTCCTTGGCGAGCAGCGCCTCGGGCTGCATGACGATTCCGAAGCCCTGCAGCGCCGCCTCGCGCAGCGCCTGCCCGCTGTTCGCCCGGAACCGGCCGCGCGGCACCGCGGTCGCGTCGGGCGACGGATCGAAGCGCCAGCCGCCCTCCTTGCCCCGATGCAGCAGGCCGAGGCATTCGTGCCGCGCGAGATCGGCCGGCGTGCGCGGCGTGCCGGCCCGCGCGAGATACGCCGGCGACGCGCACGCGCAGACCCGGTACGGCGCGAGCGGCCTCGCGACGAGCCCCGAATCCGCCAGCGGGCCGATCCGGATCGCCGCGTCGAAGCCCTCCTCCACCAGATCGACCATCCGGTTCGACAGATCGAGCTCGAGCGCCACCTCGGGACACGCGTCGAGATACGCGGTGACCGCGGGCGCGAACACCTCGACGCCGTAAGTCAGCGGCGCCGTCACCTTCAGCACGCCGCGCGGCGCGGCCGCCATCGCCTCCGCGAGCGAGTCGGCGCTCCGGACGTCGCTCAGGACCTGCCGGCAGCGTTCGTAATATTCGCGGCCGATTTCGGTCAGGCTCTGGGTGCGGGTCGTGCGGGTCAGCAGCCGCGTGCCCAGCCGGGTCTCCAGCGCCTTCACGTGCTTGCCCGCCATCGCGGCCGAGATGCCGTGGCGCTCGGCCGCGGCCGTCAGGCTGCCCGCTTCCACGACGCTTACAAAAACTTCCATGCTGACGAGTTGATCCACCGGCGTTTTTCCATTCGTTTCGGTTGTAAGCAGATGTCGCATCGCTGCAAATTCATCCGATACCGTGATACTAATAGCGCGCGGCCCAATCAAGCGTGCTGCCGTCTCGGCGGCATCACCCCGCACGGATTCGTCCGACGACCACACTGGAGTTCCAATGAAAAAACTCTCGCTGACAATTGCCGCCGCACTCGCGCTGTCGAGCGCGCTGGTCCATGCACAGACGCCCGCCGCCGCTCCCGCCGCCGAACCGGCCGCGGCCTCTCAAGGCGCCGCGCGCCACGAGGCGCGCATCGAGGAGCGCATCACCTACCTGCACAACCAGCTCAAAATCACGCCGGAGCAGGAGCCGCAATGGAAGACGTTCGCCGACACGATGCGCGATAACGGCGCCGCGATGGGCCGGCTGTACCGCGCACGGATGGAAAACAAGAACGTGTCCGCGCTCGACGACATGAAGCAGTACGCGGAACTCTCGCAAACGAACGCCGACGGCGCGAAGAAGCTGGCCGACACGTTCGCGCCGCTCTACGACGCGTTCCCGCCCGAGCAGAAGGCGATTGCCGACGCCACGTTCCGCAAGTGGCTGCAAGGCGGCCCAACCAAGGCCCGCGCGCACAAGAAGGCCGGCAAGGCCGACAGCAAGGCGGCGGCACCGGCGGCCGACGCGGCCAGCGCGCCCGCCGCGCAGTAATACACACCACCCGCCCGTTCCGGCAGTGTCCGGCTCGGGCGGGCGCGGTTCACCGCCCCGCGCCCTTCCCGCTTTCGTCCCGCGCTACGGCGTCGCCACCAGACGTTCGATCATCGCGCGCACCGCCATCATCTGCACCCCCGATTTCCACGCGTAGTTCTGCCCGGTATAGGCGAACCAGTCCCAGCATCCCTGCGGGTTGTAGGGCACGTTCGAGGCCGCCACCTGCGGATACAGCACGATGATGCCGTTCGTATCCGCCCAGTTGTCGTAGGTCGTTTCGTCGCGCACCACGGCCGCCGGCTGCGTGCAGCCGTGGAATACCACGTGCACCTTGCAGGACGTGCCGGTGCCGCACCCCTGCGGCACATACGCGTACGCGTCGTTCGTCATGCCGCTCGAAGCCGGCGCGAATTCCCGCTGGTTGAACGTGACGATCCGCCCGGACAGCTTCGCCGCCGGCGGCACCAGGGCCCCGTAGATCGTCGAGAGGATCGCGCCCGCCTGGTCGTAGGGCGCCGCGCCGACACGGCAGTGATTCACGTAAGGCGGCCCGTTGGTATCGCACGCATTGCCTTGCGCCGGCGTGATGAACGCGTGTCCGGCGGGCAGGTTCTTCACGTACGCGAGATTCGCGTCGGGCACGCCCGCGAGCCGGAAGAACGCCGCGGCCGCATCGACGGCGGACGTCAGCACGATCGTGTCGCGCGTGCCGCTGAACAGGTAGATCCGGGCGCGCTTCAGGTTCGCGAGCGCGTCGATCTGGCCGTTCGCCGCGAAGCCCTGCGCCGCGCCCAGCATCAGCGCCGGATTCGGCGGCGCGTAAGGCACGAGTCCCATGCAGATGCCGGCATAGGACAGGTTGCCCGCCACGCAGTAGTACGGACCGCCGGCAATCACGCCGGCGCCCTTCACCGACGCCGAATACGCGACCTGATACTGCACCGCCATGAAGGCGCCCGACGACAGCCCCGACACCGACACCTGGGCCGGATCGGCGCCGAGCGCGGGCAGCGGCGCGGCCGTCTGCGCGCGAACGCCCGGCGGCGCCGCGAGCGCGGCGAACAGCGCCAGAGCGGCAAGCTTACTGAGCGGGGTCTGCATGGGGGTCTCCTGGTCTCGATCGGGCGGCCGGGCGCCGCCGCTCATCTTCGCCGCGGCATGCCTCGGCGCGCAAGCTGCCGGTTCAAGCAGATGCATGCGCGACGATTTCGAGATAAAGTGCTGGGCTTTTCTTCCCTGCCCCCGTCATGATCGAACTGAGCAACCTCGACCTGCGCGCCGATCCGGCCGCGCAACGCGTCGTCAAGAACGAAACGGTTCAGGTCGAATTCGCCGCCGCCGCGGGCGAGCTGATGAGCCTCGAAGGCCCGAACCGCTATGCCGCGGGCGACGCGCTCGTGACCGGCTCGACCGGCGACCGCTGGGTGGTGTCGCGCGAACGCTTCGACGCGAAGTATCTGAGCGCCGACGCATCGCTCGCGCACGGCGCGGCGGGCGCGTACCGGAACCGTCCCGCCGTGGTGCTCGCGAAGCGGATGGACGCGCCGTTCTCGATCGCCCGTTCGACCGACGGCGACGTGCTGCGCGGCGTCGCGGGCGACTGGGTGATGCAATACGCGCCCGGCGACTACGGCGTCGTGCAGGCGCAGCGCTTCGCCCAGGTGTACCGCGTCGCGACGGATTGACGCGGGCGCCTCTACCGGACGCACGTGACGAAACGGCCCGCCAGGTCGACAACCTGGCGGGCCGTTTTGCGTGAAGCGCGGGCCGTCACGCGCTCACGCGAATTCCTCGTCGAGCGCGAGTTCCGCTTCGCGCGGCACGGTCTGGCCGTCCGCATGCCGTTCCTCGAACGAGCCCAGCAGCGCCTCGACGTACGCGCGCAGCACCGCGTGGCTGCGCGCGCGCTGCATCGGCTTGAGCGCCAGGTAGCGCTGCAGCGCGGCGGGGGCGATCCGCACATCGAGCGTCATCCTGCGCGGCGCCGCGCCGAAGCGCATGCCGAGCCACTGCACGCTCAGGAACCGCCCGGTGTCATCGCTGCGTTCGGCGAAGCGCGTCTGCTCGGGGAACAAATCGCAGATCACGTGCGCGAGATCGCCGAACTCCGCACTGGCGCACTCGTAGTGGTAGTCGTCCATCGCGGGCGCCCGTTCAGGCCGCGGCGGCGGCCGGGCGGCAGTTGCGCGCCAGCCAGACGACGAACAGCGCCGTCATCAGCACGTAGAGCCCTTCCATCCATTCGAACGGCATCGCGCCGATGTTGTAGAGGATCGACGGCAGATCGCCGAGCGGATGCACGACGATCAGCAGCGGCAGGATCCAGCGCTTGCCGGTGCGCACGCCGCGCCACATCAGCACCGACAGCAGCACCTGGAACACGAACGCCGCCACCCGCTCCAGCACCGTCACCGCGATCGATTGCACGGACATCGTCGCGAGCATCACCTGGATGCGCAGTGCCAGATCGGCGGGCATCGTCGCCAGTTGCTCGCTCAATTGCCCGCGATTCGCGAGCCATGCCAGGTAGACCCACTGGCCGAGCACCAGCACGCCGACGAACCACGCCTGCGCGCCGCCGTGCCCGATGCCGTAGCCGAGGCCCCGGCCGTCGCCGCCGGACCGACCGTAGCGCCGGTCCAGGAAACGCATCCCGAGATAGCGGCCGACCTCCTCGAACACCGCGGCCGTCACCGCGCCGAATACGAGGAAGGTCGTGGGTTTCGCCAGCCACAGCATGGTCGACGGATGGCCGAGCAGCAGGCCGTAGAAGCCGCGCTCCAGCAAGGTGGCGAACAGCGTGAACACGGCGATGCCGATGATCGCGTCGCGCTTGTTGAGCGCCATCGGCTTGCGGAGGAATCGATACAGGCCGATCGGCAGCAACGCCACGATCAACGTGGCGATGATGAGCGCCGCCAGCGTGCCGGGAGCAACAGTCATTGACAAAATCCTTGGTCGAAAACGCACGCACCGGCCGGTGCGTGCCCCGCATGATACTCAGCTTGCGGTCGACGCGCGCACAATCAGCTCGCCCGGCAGCAGCGATTCGCGCACGGCGCCGCTCGCGCCGTCGATCCGCTCGTGGACGAATTCCACCGCCCGATAGCCGATTTCATAGGTCGGCTGGCGAATCGTGGTGATGCCGATCAGCTCCGCCCATTCGGGATCGTCGATCGACAGCAGCGCGGCTTTCTGCTGCCATGCGGCCCCGTGCCGCCCGCGCAAATGGCGGGCGATCGCGAGCGCGACGGGCGCGTTCGCGGCGAACAGCGCCGCACGGCCCCCCGCGTCCGACGCGGCATCGATCTGCGCGTCGATCTCGGCGAGCGCGCGCTGCACCGCGTCGGGGTCGGACAGATCGAGCACGATCGTCGCGGGCACCGGGCCGCCGCGCTCGGCCAGCGCCGCGCGGAACGACGCTTCGCGCAGCCGCCGCGAACTGACCTGCGCGAACGGCTGCACGACGAAGTGCACCGACAGGTAGCCTTGCGCGAACAGATGCTGCAGGCCGACCTGGATCGCGGCCGCGTTGTCGAGGCCGATCAGGTCCGCCTCGAAGCCCTCGACCGTGCGGTCGACCAGCACGGTCGGAATCCCGCCGCCGCGCAGCGGCTTCAGGACCTCCTCCTCGGCGCCGAGCGCGTTGACGATCATCCCTTCCACGCGGTACGTGGTCAGCAGTTGCAGATAGCGCCGCTCCATCTCGATCTCGTTCGCCGCGTGGCAGATCAGCGGCATGTAGCCGAGCGCGTGGCACGCGGCCTCGACGCCCTGCAGCACTTCGACCGTGTACGGGTTGGTGAGATCGGCCGCGAGCAGGCCGAGGAGACGGTTGCGGCCGCGCTTCAGGCCGCGCGCCATCTGGTTGGGACGGTAGTTGAGCCGCGCGATCGCCGTTTCGATCCGCGTGCGCAGATCGGCGGACAGCACGTTGGTTTCGCCGTTCAGGTAGCGCGATACGCTGGTCTTGCCTGTGCCGGCTTCGCGGGCGACATCGCTGATCGTCGCCGGACGCTGCGTCATAGTAGGGGAATCAGTCACCGTGTAGCGCCTCGTGACACATGGCCTGCGCCGCCTCGTGAGCAGACAGGCGATTGTTGTTGGATAGAAAGGCCAACTGACGATCTTCGCCGCCAATCGAGCCCGGCCCATTGCACACCCTGAATTGCTTGCGGCCGCGCGTCGGATCGCACGGTTTTGCCGCAATCAGCGCGCTGATCATAACGCACCGCATTCAGCCGCACCACGACGGCCGCCTCTAGCGCGGCCCGCGATGGCAGACCGAAGGCGGCGTAATCGGAATGAATGGAACGCGCGCCCGTGCGCCGGTTTCGACGCACGCGAGCGTACCGGAAGAAACGTTCCGCGACAGAGCGACTGTGCAGAATGGACGGAGCCGATGGCCGGATTCGAACCGGCGATCCAGCGCGCATCGTCACCGGCATGCAAGCCCGCTCGCGACCCCGGCGCGGCACTGCCCGGGTGAAACGTCGGCCTGCTCGCCGGCGCGGCGCGAATCCGCTCCCCGCGTCTGCGCGCCGCGTTGTCGCGATCCGCGGGCCCAGCCGGCCCGCAGGATGTCGACGTGCATCGTCTTGCCGTTCATCGAGTCTCCCGCATGGAAACATGACACGCGCATCCGGCATCGCCGCATGCGCGTGAACCCAGCGGATTCTACCGATCGAATGCCGAAAAGCGAGCAAATTCCGCGTATTTGGCCAGACACTGTGGCGCTGGCCACAGAATGTCCGCGCACGCGGAAACGATCAGGCCCCGCGTTGCTCGCGCTGCAACGCGTCGCGGTTGACGATGTTCGTCGTCAGCGTTCCGTCCAGCGCGGCGATCAGGTTTTCGGCCGCGCACCGCGCCATCGCGTGACGCGTCTCGTGAGTCGCCGAGCCGATGTGCGGCAGCGCGACGACGTTCGGCAGCGACAGCAGCGGCGAATCGGCGGGCAGCGGCTCGCGTTCGAACACGTCCAGCCCCGCTGCGCGGAGCGTGCCGGCGCGCAACGCGTCGACCAGTGCGGCCTCGTCGACGACCGGCCCGCGCGACGCGTTGATCAGGATCGCGCCGCGCTTCATTTTCGCGAGTTCGGGCGCGCCGATCAGGTGCCGCGTATCGGGCGTCAACGGCACCTGCACGCAGACGAAATCGGCGCTCGCAAGCAGCGCGTCGAGCGCGACGCGGCGCGCGCCGTACTGCGCTTGCGCGTCGGGATTCGCGCTGCGGCTCGCGTACAGCACCTGCATCCGGAACCCGAGCGCCGCGCGCCGCGCGACCGCCGCGCCGATCCGGCCGAGCCCGACGATGCCGAGCGTCTTGCCCTGCACGTCGGTCCCGTAGTACTGCTCGCCGATGCTCTGCCGCCACTCGCCCGCCTTCACGAATTCCGCCAGCTCGACGACGCGCCGCGCGCTCGACAGGATCAGCGCGAACACCGTGTCGGCCGTCGATTCGGTCAGCACGTCCGGCGTGTGCGCGAGCACGATCCCGCGCCGCGTCAGGTCGGCGACGTCGAAGTTGTCGAAGCCGACCGAGATCGTCGACCACGCGCGCAGGCGCGGTGCCCGGTCGAGGATCGCCGGCGTGATCCTGACGCTCGCGCCGAGCGCGCCGTCGGCCTCGCCGAGCGCGGCGCCGAGCGCATCCGCGCCGTCCACGCGCGCCACGTCGGCATGCTGTTGCAGATACGCGAGGACATCGTCCGGCAGCGGCTTGTAGACGACGATACGGGGCTTCATCGAATCATTTTCCTTGCAACGGGTGAGCGAGCGGCGGCGGATCGTTCGGCTGCGGCTTGACGGACAGCGTCAGCACGACGGCGGCGACGAGCGCGGCGCTCATGAACGCGTACGACGCGACGGGCGAGCCCGTCGCACCGTTCAGATAGCCGACGAAGTACGAGCCGACGAACGAGCCGAGCGCGCCCATGCTGTTGATCAGCGCCATCGCGCCGCCCGCGACGTTCTTCGGCAGCAGTTCCGGCACGATCGCGAAGAACGGGCCGTACGGCGCGTACATCGACGCGCCGGCGACCACGAGCAGCGCGTACGAGATCCAGAAGTGAGTCGAGCCGAGCGCGTACGACGCGGCGAAGGCCGCCGCGCCGATCAGCAGGAACGGCCAGACGAAGCCCTTGCGCGAGCCGAGCTTGTCGGACGCCCATGAGGCGGCGAGCATCGCGATCGTCGCCGCGAGATACGGCAGCGCGGACAGCCAGCCCGTCTCGACCATGCCGAGCGACGAGCCGTTCTTCACGATCGACGGCAGCCACAGCACGAAGCCGTACACGCCGATGCTCCAGCAGAAGTACTGCGCGCACAACTTGATCACGGCCGGCGAGCGAAACGCCTCGCGATAGTTGCGCATCGGCTTGATCCCGACCTGCTCGGCGGCGAGCGCCGCGTCGAGGTCGCGCTTTTCCTGGTCCGTCAGCCAGGTCGACTGGGCCGGCTTGTCCTGCACGAGGAACCACCAGCAGAACGCCCACAGGATCGCCGGCACGCCTTCCGCGACGAACATGTGCCGCCAGCCGAATTCGTGCACGAGATAGCCGGATACCACCGACATCCACAGCACGGTGACCGGATTGCCGAGAATCAGGAAGGTGTTTGCGCGCGAGCGTTCGCGCTTCGTGAACCAGTTGCTGATATAGATCAGCATCGCGGGCATCACCGCCGCTTCGACCACGCCGAGCATGAAGCGGATCGCCATCAGCGACGGGATGTTGCTCACGATCCCGGTGAGCGCCGCGCAGCCGCCCCACAGGATCAGGCTCCAGAACACCAGCTTCTTCACGCTGCGGCGTTCCGCGTAGATCGCGCCGGGAATCTGGAAGAAGAAATAGCCGAGGAAGAACAGCGCGCCGATCAGCGACGACAGCCCCTTGCTGATCCCGAGATCCTGGTTGATCCCGGCGGCGGCGGCGAAACCGTAGTTGGCGCGGTCGAGATAGGCCAGGCTGTACGTGATGAAAACGATCGGCATGATCGTCCACCAGCGGCGAAAAGCGAGGGTTGCGGGCATTTTTTGGGGTCTCCTGATAGTGGCGCCGAAGGTGGTCGCGATTGTGCCCTTGCCGATCGACGGCAGGCCTCTTATTGCGCGAGCGGTTCCTCTAGCCGATGCGGCCGATTGGCGACATTTTCGCAGCGATCGAGCGCGTCGCGGGTCGGCAGGCCTTCGGAATCGCCGATCACCTGGATCGCCAGCGCGCCGATGCGATTGCCGCGTGCGACCGCGGCGTCGATGCCGCGGCCTTCGAGCAGCGCGCTGACGACGCCGACCGCGAAGCCGTCGCCCGCGCCCACCGTGTCGACCACGCGCTCGACCCGTTCGCCGGCGACGGTGCCGGAGCGGCCGTCGGCCGTCCGAAAATAGGCGCCCGCCGCGCCGAGCTTGATGACGACGCCGCGCGCGCCCTGCTCGAGATAGAACCGCGCGATGTCGGCGGGCGTGTCGCGGCCCGTCATCTGGCGTCCTTCGGACAGGCCCGGCAGCACCCAGTCGGCCAGCGCGGCGAGTGCGTTGAGCGTGCGCGCCATCACGTCCGGAGACGGCCACAGCGACGGCCGCAGGTTCGGATCGAACGAGATCGTGTTGCCCGCCGCCCGCATCTCGCGGGCGAGATGGAACGCCAGTTCGCACGACGACGCGGAGATCGCGGGCGCGACGCCCGTCAAGTGGAGGTGCTTCGCGCCGAGCACGTAGTCGGGGACGTAATCGGCCAGCGACAGGCGGCTTGCGGCCGAACCCGCGCGGAAATACTCGACGGTCGGATCGCTGCCGTCGTCGTTGCGCGACTTCAGCTGGAAGCCCGTCGGATAGCGCTCGTCGAACGTCACGCACGAGGCGTCGATGCCTTCGCGCGCGAGCGTGTCGAGGACGTAGCGGCCGAAGGAGTCGCGGCCGATCCGGCTCATCCAGCCGACCTTGAAGCCGAGCCGCGCGAGGCCGATCGCGACGTTCAGGTCCGCGCCGGCGATGCGTTTGGTGAAGTGCGCGGCGTCGGCGAGCGGGCCGGGCTCCGTGGCGACGAACATCGCCATCGCCTCGCCGTACGTCACGACATCGAGATGTTTCTGCATGATCGGTATTCCTCCGGATCGGCTGGCCGCCGCGGGCGATGCTGGCACGCAGCTTAGCCGACTAATGCAAGGGTTGTCAGGCCGCTTCGAGCCAGGCGACGCGGCGGCGCGCGTCGGCGGCGAAATCGGCCGCGTCGAGCGGGAATTCGATGCCGCGCGGCACGTCGCGCGGCAGCGCCGCGAGGACCGGCATGCACAGCGGATCGTGTGGCGCGGGCGCCGTCACGAAACGCCGCGCGCCCTCGCCCGCCACCGCCTTGCAATGGATGTATTCGACGTGTCCGGCCAGCGCGCGCGCCGCATCGAGCGGCGCTTCGCCCCGCCATGCCCAGTTGCCGATGTCGAACGTCATGCCCAGCAAGTCCGGCTCGCGGCTCGCACGCAATGCCGCGAACAACCCGGTGAACTGCGCGAGCGCTCCGCCCTGCGCCAGTTGGCCGTTCTCGACCAGGATGCGGGCGCGGGCCGGTGCGCTCAGCGCGGCAATCTCGTCGAAGCACGGCTCCGACGCGTAACCGCCCAGCTGGAACTTCACGTAGCGCGCGCCGAGCGCGTCGGCCTCCGCGAGCGCCGCCGCCAGTGCATCGCGGTTCAATGCGCCGGTGTCGGTGTACAGCGTGTCGGGCGTGGAATACACGGCCCACAGTCCCGCCGCCGCGAGCGCCGCGCCCAGTTCGCCGAGCGCCCGGGCGCTCGCCTCGTGCTCCGACGCGAACAGTTCGCGCCGCACCTCGAAACCCGCCGCGCCCGCCCGAGCCGCTTCCGCAACGAACGCGCGATGCCCGTCGCGACGGATCGCCTCCATCCCGAAAGCGCTCGCCACGATGACGATGTCAGCCATTTTTTTCTCTCTCCGGTTGAATGGAACCGGTTCCATTTATATGAAAACGAATGTTGCGCCCGGGCAGCCGCCCGGGCCATAGAGGAAATCCCTAGGGAACGATACCGCTGCGAACGCGTGCGGCGAGGTGGCCCGCCCTCGAACAGCCGGGATTCAAGCGGGAAGCGGCGCGAGGCTCAGGTCGAGGAACCGCGCCGCCGCCCGCGACGGCGCGGCGCCGTGCGGCACCAGGATCGAGAAATGCCGCGTGAGCGGCTGCGGATCGAACGACAGCTTCACCAGCGCCGCGTCGTCGTGATTCAGCGACATGGCCGACACGAAGCCGATCCCCATCCCGGCGCGCACCGCTTCCTTCACCGCCTCGACGCCCGCGATCTCGAGCACGACGCGCATCGGCGCGGCGGCCTTCGCGAACGCACGCTCGACCAATTGACGCACCCCCGACCCCTCCTCGCGCAGCACCAGCGGATGCTTGCTCAGCTCGGCGAGCGACGCGCGCCGGCGCGCGCCCGCCCGTCCCTGCGCGAGCGGATGCGTGACCGGCACGATCGCGACGATCTCGTCCTCGCGCCACGGATGCACCGACGTGCCCGGCGGCAGCGCATCGCCGGGCGGTCCCTCGATCAGCGCGATGTCGAGCGAACCCAGCGCGCCGACCACGTCGGCCGTGTTGCCGCTCATCGTATGGATCGACACCCCGGGCGCCAGCGGCTGAAACGCGGCGATCAGGTACGGCAGCAGGTAGCTCGCGGGCGTGGTGCTCGCGCCGATCCGCAACGTGCCGTGCTCGAGGCCGCGCACCGCGTCGCGATACGCGCGCGCCTGCGCATAGGTGTCGCGCAGCTGCGCCGCGTAGTACGCGAGCTGCTCGCCGACGGGCGTCAGCCGCACGCCGCGGCCGTCGCGCTGGTAGAGCGGCTCGCCGAACTCTTCCTGCAGCTGGCGCAACTGCCCGGATACGGCTGGCTGCGACAAATGCAGCGCCAGCGCGGCGCGGCTGATGTTCCGATGGTCGGCAACCGCGGCGAAAGTTATCAGCTGATCGGGGGTCATGGGTCTTAAATATCAGAATTCCCGATATATTACGTCACAAATCACAATTTTTCATATCGATATATGCAAATTAGGATAAGGGCTATCGATTGACCGAACCAGGCCCGCTGCCATGTCTACCGCCCCTACCCCTCATTTGAACGCCGCCGCCGCGCCCTCGATGCGCGGCCAGTTGAACGGCATCCTGTTCGTCGCGCTGTTCGCCGGCGCGGTCACGAGCCTTTCCGAGCTGCCCGCGATCGGCGGGCTCGGCCTCAGCCCGCTGATCGTCGGCATCATTGCCGGCGCGCTCTACGGCAACGCGCTGCGCGACGGCATGCCGGCCAGTTGGGCCGCCGGGGTCAACTTTTCCGCCCGCATGCTGCTGCGCATCGCGGTCGCGTTCTTCGGGCTGCGCGTGAGCCTGCAGGAAATCGCGCAGGTCGGACTGCCGGGTCTCACCGTGTCGGTGCTGGTGGTCGCGAGCACCCTCGCCGTGGGCACCTGGGCCGGCATGAAGCTGATGAAGCTCGATCGCGACACCGCGCTGCTGACCGCGGCCGGCAGCGCGATCTGCGGCGCGGCGGCCGTGCTCGCGTTCGAGTCCACGCTGCAGTCGAAGCCGCATCAGAGCGCGATGGCGGTGGGCAGCGTCGTGCTGTTCGGCACGCTGTCGATGTTCGCGTACCCGCTCGCCTACCACGCCGGCCTGCTGAATCTCGATCCGACCGGACTCGGCCTGTTCTTCGGCGGCACGATCCACGAGGTCGCGCAGGTCGTCGGCGCGGCGAGCGACATCAGCCCGCAGGTCACGCACATCGCGACCATCGTCAAGATGACCCGCGTGATGCTGCTGGTGCCCGTGCTGCTGATCCTCGGCGCATGGCTCGCCCGCTCGGCGCGGCACGCCGGCGGCCAGGGCAAGCGCAAGATCGCGGTGCCCTGGTTCGCGCTCGGCTTCCTCGCGCTCGTCGTCGTCAACTCGATGAACGTGCTGCCGCACGACGCGATCCACACGCTCAACGTGCTCGACACCTTCGCGCTGACGATGGCGATGACCGCGCTCGGCATCGAAACCCGGATGTCGCAGATCCGCGAGGCCGGCCCCCGCGCGCTGACGACCGGCCTGATCCTCTACGTGTGGCTGATCGTCGGCGGCTACGGCATCACGTGGGCGGTGCAGCATTGGCTCGGCTGAGCGCCCCTTCGCCCTGATTTGCGCGCCGCGCCCGCCGGGTTCATCCGGCGGGCGCGGCGCGGTGCGATTC